>JACMLC010000615.1 GCA_014379795.1 Pyrinomonadaceae bacterium | reverse complement strand
CGCCGGACGCGCAAGGCAAAGCGAGCGGCGGCAGCGGAAAAGTTTCCACGCCCGCGCCTGCGGCTACAGCTTCGGCTAGAGTCACCATCACGGCAGCAACCTCGCCGATGGACTTGGCGCGAGCGGCTTATCTTGCGCAGGGCGGCGATAAATTTCGCGATTTGAAAAGCATGGTCTTAAAGGGTTCGGTAGATTTGTATGCTCCCAACTCCATACAGTCTCTGGCGGGGTCATTTGTGATTGTTATGGCAGGTGCACGCTCGCGCATAGAGATTCAATCGCCTGCTTTCAATCTGCGGCAAATCTCTAACGGTCAGCAGACTTATGCTTCAATACCCGGAATGCAGATGCCTGACCCCAATAAGTTTGGCATCCACGTCTTGACGAAATATGATCAGCCCGGCTATGCGGTCTCGGCGCTACCTGATAACAAAAAGCATCGGGCTTTTCGTATCACAGACCCGGACGGTAACATCACAGATTTCACGGTTGACCCTGCAAACGGTCGCGTCATGAGCTATCTCAGTCCTTACGCCGGATACACCTTTGGTCAGGAAAATAAATCACTTAAAGAAGTAGATGGTGTGCTTGTGCCCTACAGCTTTACGCAGAGGTTGGAGATGCGGCAGGGCGCGGCTTTCGCTGATTTCAAAGTCAAAGATGCTAAGCTGAATCAGGAAATCGCGGACGACGTATTCGATATTCCAGAGAATTAAAGAGCCAGTTCAAAAGATAAAAGGCAAAAGCGAAGATGACAGAGATGCTGTCTTCACTTTTGCCTTTTACCTTTTTACTTGTACCTTGATCTAAATGCTCATTACTTCTTGCTCTTTGGTTCTCGACAGCTCGTCAATCTTGCCGATGTAGGTGTTGGTCAGCTTTTGCACCTCTTCCAGCCCGTCGCGTTCGTTGTCCTCTGAAATGGTTTTATCTTTGAGCATTTTCTTGAGGCGTTCGTTTGAGTCGCGGCGAATGTTACGCACCGCCGTGCGATGCTCTTCGGCAATCTCATGCACCTGTTTGGCAAGCTGCTTGCGGCGTTCTTCCGTCAAAGGGGGAATCGGAATTCGTACCAGCTTGCCATCGTTCGAGGGATTAAGGCCGAGATCGGCTGCGCGTATCGCTTTCTCGATCGCGCCGAGCTGCGTCTGATCCCACGGCTGCACGGTCAACATCTGCGGCTCAGGCACATGCACGGAGGCCATCTGGCTGAGCGGCGTCGGCGTCCCGTAATATTCGACCATCACGCTATCGAGCAGGCTCACGGCGGCGCGTCCAGTTCTCACCGTCGCCAGCCTGCGCCGCACATCCTCGATCACCGCTTCCATACGCGGGCGCGTTTCTTTGATGACATCTTTTTCGCTCATATCTTTTCTCCGACAATTAGTCCCAAGTCCCAGGTCTCAAGACCCAAGTCAAAAGCCTCATCAACTTGAGACTTGGGACTTGAGACTTGGGACTACTTTTCGACGCAGACGCGCGTGCCGACGCCTGCTTCGCCCATGACGACGCGCATGATATTGCCGGGCTTGCGCATGTTGAAGACGACGATGGGCAGCTTGTTATCCATGCACAGAGAGATAGCCGAAGCATCCATCACTTTTAACTGCTGTTCCAAAACTTCCTGATACGTGATGCAGTCATAGCGCGTCGCGGTCGCATCCAGCATCGGGTCTGCATTATAAACGCCCTCGACCTTAGTTGCTTTCAAAATCACATCGGCCTTGATTTCCAGAGCGCGCAGGGCTGCTGCCGAGTCGGTCGTGAAATACGGATTGCCCGTGCCTGCCGCAAAGATGACGACGCGCTGCTTTTCCAGATGGCGAATCGCGCGGCGGCGTATGAAAGGCTCTGCGAGCTGCGGGATGTCTATCGCGGACATGACGCGCGTAATGACTTCGGCTTTTTCCAGCGCGTCCTGCAAGACCACCGCGTTCATCATCGTCGCCAGCATCCCGATATAATCCGCGCTGGAACGATCCATGTTGCCCGCGCTCTTGGAGACGCCGCGAAAGATATTGCCTCCGCCGACCACGACCGCGACCTCTACGCCCTTTTCGCGCACAGCCTTAATCTCTTCGGCGACGGCTCGCGCGACATCCACGTCTATGCCGTAATTCTGCCCGCCCATCAGGGCTTCGCCCGATATTTTTAAGAGGATGCGTCGGTAAGCCGGTTCGACCAAGTTGGTTGCAACTGATGACATAGATTTAAAAAGTCCCATGACTCAAGTTCCAAGTCCCAAGTCTCAAGAAGTTTTTGACCTGAGACTTGGGACACGGGACTTGAGACTTATCGCCCTGTGAGCGCAGCCACTTCGCTGCCGAAATCTTCATCGCGCTTTGCCAAGCCCTCACCCATTTTGTAGCGGGCGAAACGGCGAACCGAAATTCTCTCGCCCGTCTTGGCGGTCTTTTCCGTTACCAGATCGCCAACCGTCTTGGCCGGGTCTTTGACAAACGGCTGATCCAGAAGAACTGTCTCTTCATAAAATTTGTTGAGACGGCCTTCGACGATCTTGTCAATCACCTGATCGGGCTTGCTCGCGTTCTTCGGATCGTTCTTGGCCTGCGCGCGTGCGATCTCGCGCTCTTTATCCAGATCGCCTGCCGGAACTTCCTCGCGCGTGACGTAACGCGGCTCAGCCGCCGCGACGTGCATCGCGATGTCTTTGACAAGCTGCTGGAACTCTTCGCCGCGCGCGACGAAATCGGTCTCGCAGTTGACTTCGACCAGCACGCCGACCTTGCCGCCCATGTGTATGTAAGAGCCGACCGCGCCTTCGGCTGCGATGCGGCCTTCTTTTTTCTTGGCGGAAGCAAGACCGCGTTTGCGCAACAGCTCAATCGCCTGCTCCTCATTACCGCCTGTTTCGGTGAGCGCGTTCTTGCATTCCATCATGCCTGCGCCGGTTTTCTCGCGGAGCGACTTGACTGCGCTCGCCGTAATGTCTGCCATTGTTATAAATCTCCTTCAATAAGAATTCAGGAGTCAGGAGTCAGGAGCCAGAATAAGAGCGACTTCATGCGCTGTTTATTCTGGCTCCTGACTCCTGAATTCTGGCTCCTGTATTTATGAAAAAGCGCAGCCCGGCGGGTTCATCCGCTTGTGGAGGCTGCGCTCGCCGAAAATTAAAAGCCTGTGTTCTGTCGCTCGTGTCTTAGCTGGCGATACCGACGGATTCAGCGCTCTTCTCCTGCTCGGCTGAAGAAGCGGGTGCGGCTTCGGCTTCATCGCCGCCGCCGTCCGCGCCGCGCACGGGCGCGCTGGTTCCCGCCTGCTCGTGGTCGCCGACGCTATCCGGCTGCTGACCTGTCTTGCCGAATCCCTGATTGCCGGGAACGGGCGTTTGCGTCTCAGCCGAAGGCGCAGCCGCCTGCGTGTCCGCTGCCTTCTCCGCCGCGCGTCCCGGATCGCGTTCCGTCGTCACGCTGCTTGTCTTGTCGCCACTCGCGGAACGACGACGCTGTCTTCCATCGCCCTCTGCCGCTCCGGCAGCTTCCGTCATGCCTTCCAACTCGTCCGCGCCTTCTGTGACCATCTGCTGGCCTTCGAGCACGGCATCG
>JACMLC010000614.1 GCA_014379795.1 Pyrinomonadaceae bacterium | reverse complement strand
ATCCGGCTTTCCAGTGGTTCTCAGAGCGTGAAAATAATGCTGTATTTCTTCAGCTCTATTGCTCTTCCTCATCGCCATGCTCTCGAAACCCTGTCTCATTCATCAGCAAGAGAATCTTATCCGAACTCTCACCGATGCTGGCGACGTACCTACGCTCACCGGGAACTATTTTATCCTGCACTTCTGCCACATAGTCCTCCGGGATGGCGTAAACAAAGTTATCCTTAATCTTATCTTGTAGCTCGCGCACGGGCACAGTCTTAGGAACATCTCTCAAGTTATCCGGAAGACAGCTTTTATGTCTCTTGCGACGTTCCTCCTTTAGCAGGTCAGGTTTATAAGTCCCACCCTTTCTTTTTTTGCTGGGTTCACTGCCATCACGTGCAGCATTTTCTTCCGGCGTCCATGTCTCGCCCTTGTCAATCTTTTGCAGGTACTCAAGATACGTTACATCTGACGCCGGCAATGGGTTTCTCAAGTCGCAGGCCAGATTGTGAGTATCTGTATTGAGTTTGGAAACATCTGTCACATAGGCGGAAACATTCTTTGCTCTGTCAATGCCATCTGTCTCCGGGTCTCTCTGTAAATGAACCTTCACTTGGCGTATAGTGCCTTCCGAGATACCGTCCGCTCCGCGAAACGATTTGCTGAATTTGTTCAAATCAATGTAGCCTTTCTTCTGACGCCGCCGTACATCTTTATCTAAGCGCTCTCCAATCCGGCCCATCAAATTAGACCTTGTCCATGTCTCTGGGTGCTTACCGCCTCGTGGCCGATCTTTATCCAGCTTGCCCTTCATGCTTTCTGCGTCTTGTTTCTGAACTGCACTGCGGGTCGTGCGGAGTTTTTCAGGGTCTTCCATAGGGGGCTTCCTTTCTTGTGGTGGCTTCAGTATTTCTGCTGACAATCAGGAATCGTGAAGTGTGCGAGGCGCGGGAATTATATGCCCGCGCTTTTATTCTGACAATGCGAATCTTCATCTCTTATTTTGCCCATACTGACAAAGCCGCGAGAGGCAGGCATAATAAGCGTATTAGGATGACGGAGACCGAAGTAGTGAAGATCGCCGCAGTGGAGTTGATAGAGATTCGCCTGCCGCTCGTACATTTTTTCGAGACGAGCTTTGGGCGGACGACGGAAAGACGCATGGTGCTGGTGCGCGTGATGGACAGCGATGGCGCGCAGGGCTGGGGCGAATGCACTGCGGGCGAGGGGCCTTTTTATTCTGAGGAATGGACGGAGACGGCTTGGGCTTCGCTGAAAACTTTTCTCGCGCCGATGGTGTTGGGGCGCGAGGTTGAGCGCGCCGGAGAGGTGTTTGAATTGATGGAGCATGTGCGCGGGCATCGAATGGCAAAGGCCGCGCTGGAAACAGCGTGCTGGGATTTGGAAGCAAAGCGAGCGGGCATCCCGCTCTGGCGGCATCTCGGTGGCGTTCAGACAGAAATTTCCTGCGGCGTTTCCATCGGCATACAGGAAAGCGCGGAAGAGTTGTTTGCACAGATCGAGCGCGAAGTGGAGGCCGGATACCAGCGCATCAAACTCAAGATTAAGCCGGGATGGGACGCACAGGTTTTGGAAAAGGTGCGTGCACGCTTTCCGAATATTCGATTGATGGCGGATGCAAACTCCGCTTACAGTTTGGCTGATGCCGCGCTGTTGCGCTCGCTCGATGAATTCGATTTGATGATGATCGAGCAACCGCTCGCGCACGATGACATACTGGATCATGCGTTGTTGCAAAAGCAGCTTCGCACGCCTATCTGTCTCGATGAATCAATCCGCACGCCGGATGACGCGCGCCACGCGATTGAACTCAAAGCCTGCGGCGTGATTAATCTCAAGCTCGGGCGCGTCGGCGGTCACGCTGAGGCGCAGCGGGTTGAGCGTGTATGCAGGGAAAGCAGCGTGCCTGTCTGGTGCGGCGGGATGCTGGAATCCGGCATCGGGCGCGCGCATAACATAGCTCTGGCGACGCTCAAAGGATTCACGCTGCCGGGAGATGTTTCGGCCAGCTCGCGCTACTGGTCTGAAGACATCATAGAGCCTGCCGTGACCGTCACGCCGCGCGGAACCATCATCGCGCCCGATGCGCCGGGCATCGGCTTTGAAGTCAACCGCGCGCGGATTGATGCCGTCACCGCGAGGCAAGAATTATTAAAAGCGGCTTCGGTTTAAGACTCGCTCGGATTTGAAATTTGAGATAGCCGGTAAGCCAAGAATGCTTAGCAAAATTCAGCCACAGAGACACGGAGACACAGAGATAAGAAAAGCAGATGAAGGGGATGCTAAATAAAATGACTGCCTTTATCTCCGTGTCTCTGTGCCTCTGTGGCTAATTTATGATTTTGTCAGGCACTCTAAACATCATTTTTATTTGAGAGAATGCAGAGCGAATTAAAAACATCAACAGCCGCGAGCCTGCTCGAATATTTTTCAGCGCGCGAGACAGAGGCGCTGTCGCTGATTCGCAGGCTGGTCGAAATCGAATCTCCTTCGGGAGATGTAGAGGGCAGCCGTACGGTCGTGGATTTGCTGGTTGAGGCGGTCTCGAAGATTGATGCCATCACTTCCATCGAGCGCATTGAGAGCCATAATTATGGCGAACATCTGCGCGTGCGCGCCTTTGGCGGCAGCGAACAAGCTGCGGAAACGATTTTGCTGGTCGGGCATACGGACACAGTGCATGCGCGCGGCTCTCTCAGCGAGCGCCCGTGGCGCGTGGAAGATAATCGCATTTACGCGCCGGGAATTTTTGACATGAAGGCGAATTGCGCGCTGGCCCTGGAAACGTTGCGCGCTTGCTCTGTGCTCAAACTGAAGCCGCGCGGCGAAGTGGTGTTGTTGCTGACTTGTGATGAAGAGACCGGAAGCGCGACGGGGCGCGCGCTGATTGAAGCAGAAGCGAGGGACGCTAGATGCTCTCTCGTGCTTGAGCCGCCCGCGAGCGGAGGCCGCGTCAAGACGGGGCGTAAAGGCACTGGGATTTTTGAGATGGAAGCTAAAGGGCGTGCCGCTCATGCAGGGCTTGAGCCGGAAAAGGGTGTGAGCGCGATTCTTGAAATGGCAAGGCAGATCGAGCGGCTGCACGCTTTGAACGACGCGGCGCGCGGCATCAGCGTTAATGTCGGCGTCGTGAGCGGCGGCACGCGCTCGAACGTTGTGGCGGCGGCGGCACGCGCCGAAATAGATTTGCGTTTTAGCCTGACGGATGAAGGCCAACGTGTTGAAGATGTGATCCTGCGTTCACAGCCGTTTGACGAGCGCGTTGAGCTGGTCGTGCAAGGCGGTATCAATCGTCCGCCGCTCGAACGAAACGAAAAAGTTCTGTCGCTTTACAGTCAGGCAAAGACGGTCGCGGCGACTCTCGGATTCGAGTTGGGCGAGACGCAGGTCGGCGGAGCTTCGGATGGAAATTTCGTGGCGGCGCTGGGCGTGCCTGTGCTCGATGGCTTAGGGATTGATGGCGACGGCGCGCACGCGGCGCACGAGCATATCATTGTTGATGACCTAGCCCGTCGCGGCGCGCTCATCGCGGGACTCGTCATCTCGCTCTAAAAACAGTCAAGAGTCAGGAGTCAGGAGTTAAGAGTCAAAGGACAAAAACAAATTAGCTTTTGACTCTTGACTCCAGACTTCAGACTCCTGACTTTATCCGGTGAATCATGAAGATTGCGACCTGGAATGTTAATTCTGTGCTGGCGCGGCTGCCGCTGGTTTTGCAGTGGCTTGAGTTGGCGAAGCCGGATGTCCTGTGCTTGCAGGAAACAAAATGCGTTGACGAAAAGTTTCCGGCAGCGGCTTTCGCCGAAGCAGGCTACTTGTCAGAAACGTTCGGGCAACCGACTTATAACGGCGTAGCGATTCTCTCTCGCTATGCGATGACGGATGTGCAGCGCGGAATGCCTGATGATGAAGAGGGAGCGCAGAGGCGTCTGCTGGCGGCCACAGTCGGGGGCGTGCGTGTCGTCAATGTTTATATCCCGAACGGGCAGGCGGTCGGGACAGATAAATATATTTTCAAGTTGAAGTGGATGCTGCGCTTGCGCAAGTTTTTTAACGCGCATTACAGCATCAGCGAGAAAGTTCTGTTGTGCGGCGATTTCAATGTCGCGCCCGAAGAGCGGGACGTACATGACCCGCGCCTGTGGGAAGGACGGATTCTGTTTAGCAAGCGAGAACGCGCCGCGCTGGAAGAGATTAAAGGCTGGGGTTTTACGGATGCTTTTCGCCTGCACACTGAAGCGGGCGGGCAATTTTCATGGTGGGATTACAGGCAGGGCGCATTCAGGCGAAATACGGGCATGCGTATAGATCATATCTGGGTCTCTGGCTCGCTGGCGGCTGAATGCAATGCTTCATGGATAGACAAAGAGCCGCGCGGGTGGGAGCGTCCTTCGGATCACACGCCGGTCGTGGCAGAGTTCGGGTGATTTGCGATTTTAGATTTGCGATTTGCGATTGGAAGCGGACTAAAGAATTGGAAATTAATTTCTTATCCTTATCCAATCGCAAATCGAAAATCTAAAATCTAAAATTTTAATGGGGGAATAATATGAGCGAGCGAAACAGGGATGCTTTGGTGTTATCGGCAGCAGCGGCGGCAGGCGTGGGAGCTTTGCTGGCTGCGTGTGCTGTGACCAGAAGATGGCGCGAGTATGATTTTAAGGATAAGACTGTGCTGATTACGGGTGGCTCGCGCGGCTTGGGGCTGGTGCTGGCGCGCGAGTTTGCGAAGGAAGGAGCGCGTCTGGCTATCTGCGCGCGAGATAGTGTGGAACTTGACCGCGCGCGTGCGGATTTGAAAGCGCGGGGGGCAAACGTGCTGGCCGTGCCGTGCGATGTGACGGAGCGCGCGCAGGTCAACGAACTGGTCCAGACGGTTGAGCAGCATTTGGGAAAAGTTGACGTGCTGGTCAACAACGCTGGCGTGATACAGGTTGGACCCGTTGAGGTGATGACAATCGAAGATTACGAGGAAGCGATGAAGGTGCATTTCTGGGGGCCGCTCTACACGATGCTGGCCGTGTTGCCGGAGATGCGCGCTCGTCGCGGTGGGCGCATCGTCAACATCTCTTCCATCGGCGGCAAGATCAGCGTCCCGCATCTGGTGCCTTACAGCGCCAGCAAGTTTGCGCTCGTCGGATTGTCTGAAGGATTGCGCGCAGAGCTGCAAAAAGACGGAGTGGTAGTGACGACCGTTTGCCCCGGCCTGATGCGGACGGGCAGCCCGCGCAACGCGATTTTCAAAGGCCAGCACCGCGCAGAGTATGCCTGGTTCAGCATTAGCGATGCGCTTCCGGTGACCTCGATGAGCGCGGAGCGCGCCGCGAGCCAGATCATTGCTGCCTGCCAGCGCGGCGATGCAGAGGTGGTGCTTTCCGTTCAGGCACAGCTTGCCGTCAAATTTCATGGACTCTTTCCCGGTCTGACGGCAGACATGCTCGGCCTCATCAATCGCCTGTTGCCGGGTCCCGGCGGGATAGGTCGCAAACGCGCCAAGGGTAAAGATAGCCAGTCGTCCCTATCGCCATCTTTGTTGACCTCGCTCAGCGATCAAGCCGCGCAACGAAATAATGAAATTGTAGAAAGCAGAGCACTATCTACTAAAACATAGGCAAAAATATGACGAGAAAAACCAGAGCAGAACTGAGCGGCATGCTACAAGAGCGAAACGAGCATCCGGAGAAGGTTGCTGAGATTGATGCGAAGATCAAGGAGACCTTCGGCGAGACGCACGCCATACTTGTCATGGATATGTCGGGCTTCTCAAGGCTGACGATCAAGCACGGCATCATTCATTTTCTGGCGATGATTCATCGCATGAACGAGATTGCAAATCCCACCATCGAAGAGCATGGCGGGGAAGTAGTCAAGTTTGAGGCCGATAATGTCTTTGCGGTTTTCTCTGAAGTCGAGCAGGCTGTAGAAACTTCGATTGATATCCTGAGACGATTGTCGGCGGCGAATACGATGCTGCCGGAAGCGCTTGATATGTATGGAAAGTTTGGCATCGGTTATGGCGAGGTCTTGATGCTGGAGGATAACGACCTCTATGGAGCAGAGGTTAATCTGGCTTCCAAGCTTGGCGAAGACCTGGCGCAGCGAGGCGAGATACTCCTCACAGAGGCTGCTTACGAACGGGTAGAGCGGGAAGGCAGAGAGTACGAAGAAGTGTTAATGTCGGTCTCCGGGTTGGAGCTGATGGTGCATAAAACAAGGTATGCTGATGGTCAGTAAGATTGCCTTGCCGTGCGTTTACATGAAATTGTTTGCCAGAGGGTGAGAGATGAGTGAACAGAAATGGCCGAATGTGATGTGGATTGTGCGGCACGGGCAGAGCGCGGGCAATGTGGCGCGCGATGTGGCTGAGGCCGCAGGGCATCCGATGATTGATATACCAATGCGCGATGTTGACGTGCCGCTCTCTGAGCTTGGCGAGCAGCAGGCTGGCGCGCTCGGGCGCTGGTTCGCGGAGATGCCGGATGAAGCGAGGCCGACTATCGTGCTTTCTTCGCCCTACTTGCGCGCGCGTGAGACGGCGCGCTTGACGCTCGAAGCGGCAGGTCTGCATGTTGATAATAAAGTCTCTTTCGTGATGGACGAGCGTTTGCGCGAGAAAGAGTTTGGCGTGCTGGATCGTCTGACCAAGCACGGCATCCGCCAGAAATATCCAGAGCAGGCGGAGATTCGCAGCATCCTCGGAAAGTTTTATCACAGGCCGCCGGGCGGCGAGAGCTGGTGCGATGTCATCCTGCGGCTGCGCAGCGTCCTCGACACACTGTCGCTGCATCACTCGGAGCCGGGCTCGCGGGTGCTCATCGTCGCGCACCAGGTCATCGTGCTCTGCCTTCGCT
>JACMLC010000613.1 GCA_014379795.1 Pyrinomonadaceae bacterium | reverse complement strand
GCCCGCTGCGCTCGCGTCAATGGCGTTCGCCAGCAGGTTGACGAAGACCTGTCTGAGCTGGTCTTCATCCCATTCGCCGCGCAGAGGCTCGCGGCTGAAATCTCTTTTGATCTCGGTCTGCTTATCGCGCACGCGGTCGGAGACCAAATCAACGCTTGAATCAAGCAGTTGATGCAGGTTGAATTCGGTGCGCGAGAGTAGCTGTTGGCGCGAGAAATTCGTCACGTCTGCGACCAGTTTGTTCAGATGGTCTATCCCGCGCTCGACCAGATCAATGGTGCTGAGAGACTCTTCGTCATCCGTCATGTCGCGCAGCATCGAAACGCCCAGACGAATACTGCCCAGAGGATTTTTAATCTCATGCGCGACCTGTGCGGATGCCTGCCCGACTGCCGCCAGAGCTTCGGTGCGCCGCAAGACAGCTTCGGCCTCGACCGCTTCGCTCACATCCACGAGCGTCACGATCTGCCCCTGCTCGCCGTCAATCTCAAGCGGCGAAGAGTAGACATCAAACGTTCTGTGTACGCCGCCTGATGTCTCTGCGGCCTCAAGCAGCCACCGCCCGCGATAGGTAGCCTTCTTGACCTGTTCGGAGATGACGGCTTCGAGCATTCGCGCGGCTTCCGGCGCAGCGAACTTATCGTAAACGGAGATGCCAATCGTGGCTTGCGGAAAAATCTCGAAGAAAGCGGTGTTCGCGCTGCGGATGCGGGCGCGTGCGTCGAGGGCTGCGACCGCGCTGACCATGCCTTCGAGCATCTGTGTGCTGAAACGCCGCTCGCGCCGCGCTTCGTCCATGCTCTGCTGTTCGTGGCGATAACGACGCTGCACTTCCCAGACCGTCGCGAAGATGACTAAAGCTGCGACCAGCAATGCGACCACCCACCAACGGCGCACCCGTTTAGAAGATTGAGATTCCAACGCCTCGCTCTGCTGGTTCACCTCCGCCTGTTCACGATCAAGGTCTGCGTCAATGGCTTCGAGCTGCCGGTCAATATCACGAAATCGAGCATAGCCGTTGAGCGAATAATTTTCCGGGTCTCTTGTCGTTTCGATTAAGTCAACCAGTTGCCGCCGCAGGGTGCGCCAGTTTTCATGCTGAGTAAAGGGCGGGCGGTCTAATCGTGGAAGCAGCTTTTCGAGTTCACCGCGCGCGTCTCGCAACCGTCCTTCAACCGGAGGCATAAACTCACGGCGCGATTCGGCAGCGCCGCGCGCGCGCGCTTCGTTGTCGAGGCGGCTAGCCGCCGCATGCAGGCTGAGAAACAGCCTGACCTTTTCCGTATGCTGGAGTAGCAGGATGGAAGTCCCGCTCTCGACCTTTTCCAGCTCGCGCACGCTGACAATTCCGAAACCGAAGACAATACCGAGCAGCAAAGCAAACCCGACCGCCAGCGGCTTGAGCGTCGGCGCGTATTTCCTTTCCGCCTGCGCTCTGGCCGCAGCCGCACTCTTGGCCTGCCCTCCTTCGACAGCATCCTGCTCATCCGCAGGCAGCCTGCGATAGACGACCTCGCCTTCCTCATTCGGTTCTCTGGGCGTTTGAGACATAACAACAGTGATAAGTGATGAGTGATAAGTGATAAGAATGATGCTATTTCTTCTTATCACTTATCACTCATCACTTATCACTATCCTTTCGTTTCCATCCAGTTGTCGCCGATGCCTGCTTCGGCTTTGAGCGGGACATCCAGCTCGACCGCAGATTCCATCTCGCGGCTCAGGATGGCAGCCACGCGCTCGGCTTCCGCTGCCGGAGCTTCGATTAATAATTCATCGTGTACCTGCATCACCATGCGCGCCTGCATGCGCTCGCGCCGCAAGGCATCGTCAACCTTGAGCATGGCGAGCTTTACAATATCACTAGAGCTTCCCTGAATTGGCATGTTAATGGCTTCGCGCTCGGCGCGTGCGCGGACGTTGCCGTTGCGGTCGTTGATGCCGGGAATGGGACGTATCCGCCCGTAGATTGAGCGCACATAGCCGTGCTCGCGCGCCTTGATGGGGACTTCCTCCATAAAGCGATGCACGCCCTTGTATGTTTCGTAGTAATCGTCAATCACCTTCTTCGCCTCTTTGCGCGAGATGCCGACGCGCTGCGAGAGGCCGAACGGCTCAATCGCATAAGCGATGGCAAAGTTGACGATCTTGGCAAAGCGTCGCGCCTCTTTTAATTCTTCGGGAGTCTTCGCGTTGAAAACAAGGCGAGCCGTGCGCGCATGTATGTCGTCGTCCTTCTGAAAGGCGTCGAGCATTTCCGGGTCGTGCGTGACGTGCGCGAGCAGGCGCAATTCAAGCTGTGAGTAATCTGCCGAAATAAACTTGCAACCCTCTTCGGGAATGAACGCACGACGAATGCGGCGGCCAAGCACCGTGCGAATCGGAATGTTTTGTAAATTCGGGTCTGAACTACTGAGTCTTCCGGTCGCCGTCACGGTCTGATTAAGCTGTGAGTGTATGCGCCCGTCCGCGCCGATTTGCGCGGGCAGCGCGTCCGTGTAAACGGTTTTGAGTTTATCCAGCTCGCGGTATTCGATAATCAAGCGCGGCAGCTCGTATTTCTGCGCCAGCTCTTCCAGCACCGCCTTGCTCGTCGAAACCCTGCCCGTCGAAGTCTTGCGGCCTGAGCTGATGTTCAATTCTTCCAACACCTCTCCGACCTGCTTCGGCGAATTGATTTTAAATTCGCGTCCCGCGACCTCGTAGATTTTTTTCGTCAGACGTTCCAGTTCGCCGCCCAGATGTTTTGAAAGCTCCGCCAGCACACCCGTATCAACGCGCAACCCCGCGCGCTCCATTCGATACAAAAGCGGAGCGAGCGGCAATTCCATTTCCGTATAAATCGCCTCAAGCCCTTGTTCCAGAATCCGCCCGCGCAGGACATGCGCCGTTTGCGCCGTGAGGTCTGCGGCCTCCGCCGCGCGCCACTGCATCTCTGTCCAGCCTTCCGGCACATCGCCCGCGCCCAGAGCGCCGCCAGCATCCCTCGCAAGATCAACCAATTCGTAACGGCTGCGAACAGGGTCTAGCAGGTACGCGGCCAGCAGCGTGTCATCCGTCACGCCTTCAGGCTCTATGCCGAGCGGGTCAAGGAGCGCGACCGCGCGTTTCAAATCGTGAACGGATTTTGACAGCAAGCCGTTCGCCAGCACGTCGCTCAGTGGCGCGATAGCAGCCTCTTCGCCGTCCTCAAAATTTTCGAGATCAATGTAGGCTGAAGCTCCGGCGGCGGTTGAGATGGCAACGCCCTTCGCGCGGTCACCCGCGTGCGCGCCGAACTGTTGTCCGGCTCCGGCAGGCGACTCTCCGGCGACCGAAAAGCCCCAGTGCTCCGCATCCCACAGGCCGCGCACTAAGGTTTCCAGCTCCGCGCGCTTGCGTATGATGCGATACCTAAGCGGAGCATGCGCGCCCCCTGTCTCTGCGGTCGCGGCATCCGAAAACTCGCGCGTCAGGGATTGAAATTCCAACTCACGAAACAACTTGTAAGCGGCGGCGCGATTCGGCGTTTGAGAGCGAAGCTGATCTAAATCAAGCTGTATGTTGACATCCGTTCTGATGGTCGCCAGCTCTCTTGATTGCCGTATCAAATCCGCATTGTCGCGCAAGG
>JACMLC010000612.1 GCA_014379795.1 Pyrinomonadaceae bacterium | reverse complement strand
GACTGCGCAAAGCCTTCCATCTGATCTTTCGTGCGCGAATAGCGATGCGGCTGAAACAGCACTACGATGCGGCGGCCAGCCGAGCCGATTTTGGCGGCGGCCAGCGTCGCTTTAATCTCAGTCGGGTGATGCCCGTAATCATCCACGACCAGCACGCCCGCCTCTTCGCCTTTGAACTGAAAGCGACGGTCTGCGTTCGTGAACGCGCTCAAAGCTTCCGCTGTCAACGCGAACTCGACATCAAGCTCAAAGCTGACGGCGATGGCCGCGAGCGCGTTGTAAACATTATGCAATCCGGGCACGAGCAAAGTGACTTCGCCCGCAACATCGCTGCCCTTCCACACCGTAAAGCTTGACCCGAACACCTGATCAAAGCGGATGGCGTGCGCGGAGATGTCGGCCTGCGCGCTCAGGCCGTAAGTCACGCGCCTGCGTTTGACATGCGGAATCACGGCCTGCACCTGCGGATCGTCCAGACAAAGAATCGCCGCGCCGTAGAACGGGACTTTGTTGACAAAGCTCGTAAAGCACTCGCGCACGTCGTCCATGTCCGTGTAGTAATCCATATGCTCGCGGTCTATGTTCGTGACAACGGCAATCGTCGGCGTCAGCATCAGAAACGAGCGGTCGCTTTCATCCGCTTCGGCCACCATCAAATCGCTTTTGCCCAGACGCGCGTTCGACCCGAAAGCTCCAACCACACCGCCGACCACCACTGTCGGATCGAGCTTCGCATGTCCTAAGACCGTCGCGATCATCGAAGTCGTGGTCGTCTTGCCATGCGAGCCTGCGACAGCGACCGTGTGCGGCTTGAGTCGCATCAATTCCGCCAGCATCTCTGCGCGCGGGATGACCGGAATCGAACGCTGCCTTGCTTCGATAATCTCAGGATTGTCATCACGCACGGCGGTTGAGCGAACGACGACATGCGCGTCGCCGACATTCTCCGCGTGATGGCCTTCCGTAACTTCGACGCCGAGCGATTCCAGCCGCTCCGTGACGCTCGACTTCTTGGAATCGGAACCGGAGACGCGAAAACCAAGATTGCTCAAGACCTCCGCAATCCCGGACATGCCGATGCCGCCGATGCCGACGAAGTGTATGTGTTGAATGCTACGGAACATTTCTTAATTTTAGATTTGCGATTTTAGATTTGCGATATGAAGAACAAGCTTTTGTCCTCTTCAAATCGCAAATCTAAAATCGCAAATCACCTTCTTACCTTTTCAATCAAATCCACTGTCGCTGCTGCCGCATCGCCGCGTGCGAGTTTGCGGCTGGCTTCTTCCATTCGTGTGACGCGCGATGGCTCTTTAAGAAGCGCGGCGATTTCCTGCGCGAGCAATTCTCCCGTCAAATCTTTCTGCAAGATCATGCGCGCCGCGCCTGCGGCTTCGAGGGCTTCAGCGTTCTTGCGTTGATGATCGTCTGCGGCTGTCGGCAAAGGAATCATCATCGCCGCTTTGCCTGCCGCAGCCACTTCCGCGCAGGTCGTCGCTCCTGCGCGGCTGATGATTAAATCCGCGCGCCCGAACTCGCTCACCATATCGCTGATGTAAGGCCGCACGTCCGCATTCGTCCATCCGGCTTTCTCATACCCCGCGCGCACTGTCTCGAAATCAAGCTCGCCGGTCTGGTGCATGACGCTTAAAACATGCCTGTGCGCTTCGAGATGCGGGAGCGCGGCGACCATCGCCAGATTGATGCCGCGCGCCCCTTGCGAGCCGCCAAAGACGAGCAAGCAAAAGCGCGTAGCATCGCGCGACTTTGCCGGAATGTCAAAGAACTCGCGCCTGACCGGATTCCCTGTCACGACGCCTTTACCGCGAAAGTAAGATAAAGCTTCTTCAAACGTCACCGCAGCCTTGTCAACAAAGCGCGCCAGCACGCGATTAGTAAAACCCGGCAGCGCATTTGAATCCATCACGAGCGTCGGCACACGCATCAGCGCAGCCATCAACAGCACAGGCCCCGAAACATAACCTCCTGCACCGACGACCACATCCGGGCGAAATTCCTTTATCAAAGACCGCGCCGCCAGAAAACTTTTCGGCAGCAGCCACAGGCCGCGCAGCTTTCCCGCCAGCCCGACATTTTTCAATCCCGCGCTTTCAATCAGCGACAGCTCAAAGCCCGCTTCCGGCACTAACCTTTTTTCAAGCCCGCGCGCAGTCCCGACAAACCTGACTTCGGACTCTGCATCGCGCCGCAAAATTTCTTTCGCCACCGCGATGCCCGGATAAATGTGCCCGCCCGTTCCACCGGCGGCAATCAGCACTCTCATCGCCATCAATCT
>JACMLC010000611.1 GCA_014379795.1 Pyrinomonadaceae bacterium | reverse complement strand
GCAAACATTTCGGCAAGCGAGGAAATAGATTTTAATGCAGTGACAAGTGACAGGTGACGAGTGACAAGCAAGAGAAGTTTTTGTCTTGTCACTCGTCACTCATTGCTGCTTTTCCTTCGCCGGGGAGAGCGAGGCGGAAGGATGAGAGGCATGCTATTGAGCCTTGAACGGCTCAGCTCAAATAGCATCGCTTTCATCCTTCCGCCTTCATCCTTAAAAAGATAGCCGGTGCAAACGCGCGCGCTTGCACCGGCTATCAGTTTTTTGCAGCCTTAAAGTCAGCCCTTACTGCACAATTGTAAAGTCTGCGGAGCGAGTTATCGTCTGGCTTGAGACGCGGTCGCGAATGCGAATCTCGACCTTGTAACTGCCGGGCACAAGCCCGCTGGACGGCATCAGGCGAGCCAGGGTCAGGCGCTGTCCCGAATCGGACATCCCGCGCCAGTCTTCCGCCTGTCTGGCTATCTCTTTGCCGTCTTTGAGCAGCACGTAATCCACATCCACCGAAGGCCGCAGGGTGGTCTGGTCAATCCCTGCGTTGTAGACCTGCATGTAGATGCCCACGTCATTCCCGCGACGATAAGTGGCGGAGACGTTGGGAAGCACTTTGTTCTGCCCGATCAGAAACATCTCCGAAGGCAGCCGGTCGCCGACGGTTTCCAGCCGCGCGGCCAGAATCATCGTCGAGGTGTCGAGCTTGTTCGCTTCGTACTTCGGAACCTCAAAGCCCAGATGCCGGACGCCCGTCGCGCCGGAAACCACGTCGCGCACGATCACGTCCACCTTGTATCTGCCCGGCGGCAGCGCGACGGCTTTCTGATAGGCCGACTTGCGGTCTTTGGCGGTCGCCAACTCTTCGACGGTCGCTTCGGTCGTCACGGGGTCTTCAAACATTCCGACGCGACGATTCGCGACAGATGTAATGCGACCGAGGATGTTGAGCGTCGCCTTTTGCACGCCGCCGCTGTCCTCGAACACAAGGTCTTTGTTCTCAGTCTGAATCGTAAAGGCCGTAATCACGCGGTCATCCGAGAGCCGGAAGTAGTCAACACGCATGTCGAATTCGAGCGGGTTTTCTTCAACCGTGCCGGAGCTTGACAATCCCGGCAGCAGGTCTGTGAATTTGACCTGCAACGGGCGGTTCAGGTCGGCGATGGTTTGCAGGCGCGTGAAGGGCGCGTCCTGCTCGCGCGAGTAGCCGTAGCCGCGCGCATATCCGCCCTGTCCTGACAGCCTGTCATACTTGTCCGACAGCCCAAGCTCTTCTGCGAGCGTCAATCCCGCGCCGGGAACATTCAGCAGCGCATCCTTTTCTTCGGGCGAGCGAGCGATGCGATATTCTCCGGTGCCTGTCGGATCAACGAACTCGATCTCGATGCCGGAGCCGACGCCCGGCAGGTAACGATAGAACCAGATCTCAAAAGGATAGGTCGTCGTCTGGCCGCCGCCGTGATAAGAGGGACGATGGTATGAGCCGCCGGTCGGATGCGTTTCCCTTTCGTGCGGCTTGCCGAACTTAATGTAGATGCGCCCGCGATCAGTCATCCAGCCGGGTTTGCCGGACGTGAAGTTCTCGTTGGCATAGGCGAAACGCTCGTAATACTCTTCCTTGAACTCGTTCTCTTCCGTGTCGGGGTCTGGATCGCGGCGCCGCCAGAACATCTCTATAAACTGCTCGCGCTCTTCATCCGTCGCCAGCTTCTTGAAAGCCTTGCGCTCCTCATCGCTGATGATGTAGGCCACATCCTTTTCGAGCCAGTCCTTGTAAGCCCGCTTCAACTCGGGCTTGACGGTGCGTGGACGGTCTTGCGGGTCCTGGCTCTTCTCATCTTTCTTCTGCGCCAGCGCGCCGGGGGCTGTAGCCAGCATGAGCAGAAAAGCGAACACCAGACCGCGTGCGAATCTTTGATAAGACATCACTTTGGAAAACTCCTGTTGAATCATTAGAAATTAAGCGGCGACCAAGGTTAAAACATTCGATTTGTAAGCTTGAGGCACGCTCTTCAGAGTCGCGCCCGTTTCGATTGACTGTGAATTTTAGAGCCTCGACCAGATTACAGTCAAGATGCCGGAAAAGGGCTGTCAAGTTGCCTCTCGCCATGCTCAAGGCGATCCGCCAGAACGCGCAATGCCAAAGCCTGAGCTTTAGCCATTGCTTCATCAGAGGTTTGTCCATAAACGAGGACGCCGGGAATGTCTACTACTTCCGCCAGCCAGCGTCCATCTTCCTCTTGTGCGTATTCAACTGTATAAGTCATCGCCAAAACCTCTGCCAAATATTAACAAGGCAAAAGAAAGCCTATCATTATTCAATGGTTCGCCAAAGCTCGAAAACGAATCTCACCAATTGTTAATTATTATTCTTTCACTCTTTTCTTGCCAAACATCCACGCGATGAAGATTGAAACGACGTACAGCACAAACATCGGCGCGGCAAAGAGCATCATGTTCGGGATGTCGCTGGTGGGCGAAAGCACCGCCGCCGCAACGAGGATGACGACCAGCGCCGTCTTCCAGACGCGAATCAGAAACCGCGCGTTGACGATGCCGATGCGCGACAGCACGTAGGTGATGGCGGGCATTTGAAAGACCACGCCCATCGCCAGCATGACCAGAATGATAAAGTCGAAATAGTCATCCGCCTTGAGCAGAAGACGGAAATCCTGTCCGAGGCCGAGCAGGTATCTGGCCGCAGGGGGAAAGAGGATGTAATAAGCGAAAGCCGCGCCGAGAACGAATGAGATAGTTGACAGCCCTATGAACGGCGTGACGTAGGCGCGCTCGTGCGGGTAGAGGCCGGGCGCGACGAAAGCCCAGATTTGCCAGAGCAGAAACGGCACAGCCAAAGCAATCGCCGTGTACAGAGAGACTTTGACGTAGAGCGAGAAAGGCTCCATCGCCGTCGTCACAATCAGCTTGTCATCAATCCCCGGCAGCGCGTCCTGCTTGGCGTTTAAATCAATCGGCAGCCGCACGCCTTTCGGAATCACGATGTTGCCCGCATACAAAGCTTCATCCGTAAACAGCCCGAGCTGCCCCTGCGCGTCGCGCGCCAGCTTTGCCTGCACAGCCGCTCCCATCGGAATCACGCTCGCGCCGAGCTTGGTCTCTTCGGCAAAGATGTAACGCCCGGTGTCTCCTTCTTTCACAGAGCTGAGCGGCAAAAATGTCTCTTGCCCGGTCATTCCGGCCAACTCTATCTTTCTGCGCTGCGCTTCGGCCAGCGCGCGTTGCACGGGGACGGCGAGAAAGTTGTAAATGTAATCGGAGACAAACCAGCAGCCCAGAAAGATTACTGTGACAAAGACGACTGAGCGAATGATGCGGCGGCGCAGCTCGTCCAGATGATCCAGAAAAGACATCTGCACGCCGAGCCTGCCATCGCGCTCTTCATCTTTGGTGTTTGATTCTAAAAGGGTAGCCATTGGAGAGTCTTTTTAAAAAGGCGGCGCGGGCGTCAACGCGTTAGAGCCAGTCTCGCTTGCGCGTCGGCGCTGTGGTCGCGGCAGCAGCAGTAGTAGGAGCGGGCGTCTCCCCGGAAGATGCTGCTGTCAGAGCGGGCTGCATCACAGAAGGGTCAATGGGTGTGACGGACGGCGCAGGCACATTTTCGGTGGCAGCGTTCCCGGTTGAGCCGTCTTCGGAAGCTGCGCTCGTGCTGCTGCTACTACCACGTCCGACCGTCGTATCAAGAATGGAATTCTCTGCGGGCAGCATCGCGCGCTCAATCCGCGCATCTTTGTTAGAGCTTTCGAGGTCTACTTCTCTCTCCCATGTGCGCTTGAAATCTTCGGAGGTGCGCTTGAATTCGGCGAGGCTCTTGCCGATCTTGCGGCTCATCTGCGGCAGCTTGCGCGGGCCGAGCAGGATCAACGCCACCATCAGAATGAGGAGCAGCTCATTGGTTCCCAGAAACTCGAAAATAAAAAGATACAAACGCTAGTCTCCCGCTTCCAAACTTCTTTCAAATGGCTATGCTACGTTATGCTGCAAAGCCAGTCAAACATCTGTCAAGAAGTATGCCATCGCCTATCTTTAAATAACCCAAGTTGCTTGTGATAGATGCTTTGATGGATTGCTTAAATTGCCACTAGCTTTAGCTAGTGGATACAGGTTGCCCCTAGCTTTCGGCTTTAGCCGAGCG
>JACMLC010000610.1 GCA_014379795.1 Pyrinomonadaceae bacterium | reverse complement strand
CCAACTTCACATTGGCGTTGCCGGAAAAGACCTTGATGCCGCCGGTTGTTCCCATAAACTCAGTGATAAGTGATAAGTGACAAGTGATGAGATAAGCTGAAAAGCAATTTCTTATCACTCATCACTTGTCACTTATCACTGTCAAATTGGCTGGGGCGGGTGGATTCGAACCAACGAATGCCGATTCCAAAGACCGGTGCCTTACCACTTGGCTACGCCCCAATTTCAAACTCATCCGCGCTTAAGCTGCGCGAAGCAGCGGAGCAGCAGAGGCTCCCAGCGATTTTAAGTATTGAGCGCGCGAAAGGCTTGTGCATTCGAAAATGCGCCAGCCCGTTTCGGCTCTTAAAATTCTCGCTGCAACTTCTCGCGCTTGCTCGTTATCAAAGAGACCAAAGACGCTCGCGCCGCTTCCGGCCAGCAACGCGCGACGCGCACCCACACCGAGCAAAGCATCCCTCGCGCGCATAGTTTCAGGATACAGGCCAAAGATGACCGGCTCGAAATCGTTCCGCAGATGAGCAGGAAACGAATCTGAAAATTGCGCGTGCGGACGCGAACTAGAAAGAATAATGTCGCCTCCAACCTTTGTCAAGGCGGGCGCATTCAACGCTTTATAAGCTTCCGCCGTAGACACTTTAACATCCGGCGTGGCAATCAACAGAAAGGCGCGCGGCGCATCCGCAAGTGCTGCGATGTCAGTCCCCAACCCCGTGCCGAGCGCGGTTCCGCCCGTCAAAAAAAACGGAATATCCGCTCCGAGTTGCGCGCCTATCTCTTCGAGCTGCGGTTTTTCAATCTCAAGCTGCCAGAGCTGTGCCAAGCCAAGCAGCGCGATGGCAGCATTGCTCGAACCGCCGCCCAAGCCTCCCGCCGCAGGGATTCGCTTTTCGAGACGAATCGCCGCGCCTTTATTTATCCGGTAACGATGCCGCAGAGCCTTTGCCGCGCGCACGATCAGATTGCCGTCATCAAGAGGAATGTCCGGCGCATCGCAGTTGAGAGTGATGCTGTCATCCATGCTGCTTGAAAATTCAAGCTCGTCATGCAGCGTGACGGTTTGAAAGATTGTTTCCAGCTCGTGATAACCATCCGGGCGACGGCCTAAGACGCGTAGCGTCCAGTTAAGCTTGGCGTAGGAAGGAAGCGTGAAAGACTCTGAAGACAAAACGGGCGGCCAGCCTCTTAAAAGTTTAAGCGCCAGCCGCCGTTTATAGCTTTAATATTTAAAGGGCGTCAGGGCGCGATGAAGACCTGTGTAAAGAAGACGCGGCCATCGCTCGCAATGGCGACGCCGATGGCAGACCGAGTCCAACGCGCATTCAACGCATTGTCTCTGTGCTTGGACGAGACCATCCAGCGTTCGGCGACAAAGCCAGCCGGGTCTTCATAGCCCTGATTATACGCTATGTTCTCGCCGAGCGCGCTCCACCCGCGTATGCCTGCCCCGCGTGCGCGATCCACCATCGTCACACCGCCCGGGGTGCGGTGATTAAAAAATTCGTTACGCGCCATGTTCTCGGAATGCTGGCGCGCGAGGCGTGACAGCTCCGCGTCCCACACGACCGGCTGTTGGCCGCGCTGGCGACGTTGCGCGTTGATGAGATCGAAAGCGCGACGCTCAAGACTTGCCACGTTCGCGGAAACCGCCGGCATCCTCTCTGAAGCAGCAGCGCGGGTTGGTTCGGATGAAACGGTGCGGGGTCTGTTGAGCGTGACGCGCGTCATAGGCCCGCTCGCGGCAAGGCGCGCGACGGGACGCGACGAAGACTGTCCGACCGCAACCGTCGCGGTGGCTAACAGACTTCCTGCGAGAATGAGCGATAAACGCAGTCCGATTTTGATCAATTGACGGGGGAGCCGTTCGGCGACGGCAGCGCATGTTAAAGTCATGGAACAACCTCACTTCGGTGGCCGGACGATCTCTCTGACTTAAAAAAGCTTTTCGAGATTCCTGGCTTTGCGAACCCGCATCGCTGCGGGAGTGCCTTTTATCGGTGATGGCTCGTGCCCTTTAATACTGTGTGATTGAAATAAAAAAACGCTTGCGAGCGAGTCGCAGAGCGTGGACGGTGCAAAGTAAATGTGCGGTTAAAGCGGAAGGTTAAATATCTTGCCGGAGAAGAAACTCGCTTGAGTTAGATTTTCTCCGCAGACCGCTTTCGGCAACCAGACATTCTCAGAATCGGGGGGCAGCATGTAAAACTTGCGAAGGGATTATGCTGCACTGAGATTCACGGCTTTGCGTCCCTGCCTCGCGGCAGGTTTGCCCTTATCGTGCAATCACTCGAAATACTAAAGATCAGGGCCGCTCTGTCATTCGACAATTTAAATGACAGCCAACCTCTTGATTAAACAATAATTCAACGGAAGCTGTCAACAAACATTTTTGGGGGCTTTTAAAGGTCAGAACCGCCTGCGGTAGCGGGCGGGTCGGAAAAGCAATGATGAAGGATGAAGGCGGAAGGATGAAAGGCATGCTATTCAAACTTGAGTTGTACATCTTCAATAGCAGTTCCTTCATCCTTGCTCTACCCGCCCGCTACCGCAGGCGGTTCTGACTTGATGACTCGGAAAGAAGTTTTACTTCCAGCTTTTTACCGCTGCGAATGATGCTGAGCGAGACTTGCTCTGGCAGAGAGCCGGTCGGCAGATTTGCTTCGTTAAGAAGCTTGCCATCCAGAGATTCTATGACATCGCCCGGCTGAAGACCTGCGCGCGCGGCGGCGCTTTCGGGATGCACGAAGATGACCAGCAGTCCGCCCTGCGCTTGTAGATGCGAGGCGAATTTGGGCGTGATGGCAAGTGTTTCAAGTCCGCGCGCCAGAAACGGGTCTGTGCTTTGTGTGCGCGCGGCGAGGCTCTCAGCCGCTTCCATCGCCAGCACCGGATTGAGGGATTCGCTGAGCTTGACGGAGACGACGCGCGGCGCTGTGCGATCCGGCCTCAGAATCGTGAAGCGCAGGGGCGCGCTGCCCTTTGCATAAAATTTGAGGAGGGTTGAAAAATCTTCCGCGCTCTTGACTTCGCCTGTGTTGACGCGCGTGACGACATCGCCGACGCGCAGGTTGGCAGACCACGCGGGCGTCTGCGGCGGAACGCTGGTCAGGACGATGCCCAGACGCTGGCTGAGCAGCTTGTTGGCTTCGCCGGATTTCCAACCGACAAACATCAACTGCTCAAGCGAGGTGGCGGCGACGGCCTCTCCGCGTGCGCCGAGCCAAGGCTGCGGCTTGCTCTCAAGCTTTAAGTGTATGCGCTCGACCGCGCGCCTGACGGCTGCGACCGGAATCAGTCGCACTTCATTCGCGCTGCTCGATTCGATCAGGCCGATGGTTTCGCCAGCCTCGTTGACGGCGAT
>JACMLC010000609.1 GCA_014379795.1 Pyrinomonadaceae bacterium | reverse complement strand
GACGGCGACGCCTATGTCTGCGCGCTCGTAATACCGCACGGCTTTGTCTTGAAAAGAAGCGTTGACCTGCGGATGCTGCAAGAGCGAGAGCGCGGCGACTTTGATAATCAAATCGTTGAGACTGATTTTCAAATCGGGATTCGATTCATTGATAAAGCGTCGCGCCTCTGCCGCCTTGTCCATCTCGATTTCAGTCGTCAGGAAGAAATGCGGAACCGGCCCGATAGAAGTGACGAGGCGGCGCGCGATGACGCGGCGCATCTCTGACATAGGCTCGTCACGATAGGGAGACGCGCCTTCGACTTGCGACTGTTGAGCGGGCTGGCTGCTTCTCGCTTCAGCAGGGCGTTGCGATGTTTGAGCCTCAGACGGCTGAGCGGCTTTCATAGCCTCTTCAATATCGCGTTTGACGATGCGCCCGCCGGGGCCGCTCCCCGTCAGTTGGCGCAAGTTGATGCCAGCTTCAGCCGCCATCCGCGCCGCGAGCGGAGAGACGATCAGACGCCCGCCCGTCTCGTGCCCATCAGCCTGCGCGCCGTTCCCGGATGGCGAAGCTTCAGCAGCAGCGTTCGCGGGTTGTTGGGTTGCGGGTGCAGCCTGCGGGCGCACATCTGCAACAGCATCCTTCTCATCTTTCTGCTGCGCGCCTTCGCCCTTTGCTTCTACGGGTTGCTCTGCGGCTTCTGTTTTCACGCTCGCAGCCTGACTCGAACCGGCTTCAGAGATAAGCGCAGAGATGTCTTCATCCGGCTCGCCGATGACGGCTATCAGTTGTCCGAGCGGCGCGCTGTCGCCTTCCTGTATCAGAATCTTGCGCAGGATGCCGGAGCCGAGCGCCTGCATCTCCATCGTCGCTTTATCCGTATCAATCTCCGCGAGCGGCTCGCCCATAGAGACCTTGTCGCCCTCTTTCTTAAGCCACCTTGTGAGCTGCCCTTCCTCCATCGTCGGCGACAGCTTGGGCATCACGACCTGCGTTGCCATAATTTTTAGTTTCCAGTTTTCAGTTTTTAGTTTTCAGTTTGGCTTTCAGTTTTCGGTATCTATCTGAAAACCGAAAACTAAAAACTGAAAACTTAATCCAAGTACGCGACTTCGCGCACGGCTTTGACGATCTGCGCGACATCGGGAATCGCAAGCTGTTCCAGATTCTTCGCGTAAGGCATCGGCACATCTACCCCGGAAACGCGGCGTACGGGCGCATCCAGATAATCGAAAGCGCGCTCCATAATCTGCGAGCCGATTTCCGCCGCGACGCCGCAGAACGGATGCGATTCTTCGGCGATGACGACGCGGTTGGTTTTTTTGACGGAGGCGACAATCGTCTCTATGTCGAGAGGCCGGATAGTGCGCGGGTCAATCACTTCGCAGGAGACGCCCTGCTTTTCCAACTCTTCGGCGGCTTTGAGCGCGACCGGAACCATCAGGGAGCGAGCGACAATGGTGGCGTCCTTGCCTTCGCGCTTGACTTCCGACACGCCGAGCGGAATCGTGAAGTCTTCGTCGTCCGGCACTTCGCCCTTGTTGCCGTACATCCGCTCCTGCTCCATAAAGATGACCGGATCATCATCACGAATCGCGGATTTCAAAAGCCCTTTGGCGTCTGCGGGAGTCGAAGGCATCACGACTTTGAGGCCGGGAAAGTATGCGAACCAGGACTCAATCGCCTGCGAGTGCTGCGAAGAGACTTGATAAGCAGAGCCGCTCGGGCCGCGAAAGACAATCGGGACTTTAAATTGCCCGCCGGACATGTAGAGCATTTTGGCTGCGGAGTTGACGATCTGGTCTGTGGCGAGAATCGAAAAATTGAAAGTCATAAATTCGACGATGGGACGCAAGCCCACCATCGCCGCGCCAACGCCCAATCCGGCAAACCCCAGCTCCGTAATCGGCGTATCAATCACGCGCTTGTCGCCAAACTCTTCCAGCAAGCCTTTCGTCACCTTGTACGCGCCCTGATAGGCAGCGACTTCTTCGCCCATCAGAAACACGTTCTCATCCCGGCTCAACTCTTCGCGCAAAGCCTGATTCAAAGCCTCGCGCATTGTCATGACTGCCATTATTAACCTCAGTGACAAGTGACAGGTGACAAGTGACGAGTGAAAGCTTTTTCCTGCTTGTCACTCGTCACTTGTCACCTGTCACTGGATTAGCGTAGACGTGTGTATAAAGTTCCTTCGGGTCGGGCAGGGGGCTTTCTTCTGCGAAACGGACGGATTGCTCGACCTCTTGGCGCACGCGCTTTTCGATTTCGTCAATGGTTGACTGGTCTATGACATTTTGCTCCGTCAGGCTTTCCGTGAAAAGCTTGATAGGGTCGCGCTCCTGATGTTTTTCAATTTCGGCGCGCGTGCGATAGTTGCCGGGGTCTGACATCGAATGCCCCATAAAGCGATAGGTGCGTATCTCAAGCAGGGTCGGTAGATACTTTTGACGCGCTCGCTCGACGCTGCGCTGGACGGCTTCGCGCACGGCTAAAACATCCATGCCGTCCACAAATTCCGAAGCGACTTCATAGGCGTGCGCTTTCTGCGACACGTCCTGCAAAGACATCGCGCGCTGAAGCGAAGTTCCCATCCCGTACTGGTTGTTCTCGCAGATGTAGATGCACGGCAGCTTCCAGAGCTGCGCCATGTTAAGCGATTCGTGAAACGCTCCCTGATTAACCGCCGCCTCGCCAAAGAAGCAGAGCGTCACCTGATCCGTGCCTTTGTACTTGGTGCCGAAAGCGACGCCCGTCGCGAGCGGAATCTGTCCGCCGACTATTCCATGCCCGCCGAGAAAATTTTTGTCTGCGTCAAACAGGTGCATCGAGCCGCCTTTACCGCTCGAACAGCCTCCGGCTTTGCCGTATAGCTCCGCCATTACTTCATCCGGCGACATGCCTTTGACGATGGCGTGACCGTGCTCGCGATAGCTCGTCAAGACGTAATCGTCCGGCCTGAGCGCGCTGAGCGCACCGATGGCGACCGCTTCCTGTCCGATATAAAGATGACAGAAGCCCCCGATCTTGCCGAGGCTGTAGCTTTCGGCGCACTTCTCCTCAAAGCGGCGAACAAGAATCATCTGATACAGCAGCTTTTGCAGCGTCTCTTTATCTAATTTCGCGATGCGATCTTTCTGCTGCTGCTTTAGCTTCTCGTGGTCTAAGCTTAATTGCGCAGGGTTAATCTCATCCGTCACTTCGGTTTCGGCTGGAGGAGCAGCAGAGCTTGATTGCTCCTCAGCCTCGACGCGTGATTTTGTGGGTGCGGCTTGTTTCTGGCTCATCTGAAAAATTTTCCCGCGACAGCAAGAGAGAATTGGCGATCAAAAGAGATGGCGATAGAGCGGCTGTCTCCGAAGACATCAAAGCCCGGGCTGTCGAACGTTCAAGAATGGCTGGAATTATACGCGAGATAAGCGCAAACACGCAAAAGAAAGAAAAAAGGGGTAGTGACCCAAAATTGAATTTAGGTGAAAGCGGCTAAGGTTTGGGACGCTTGAAATAGAATTGCCTGACAAAAGCTACAGCAACCAACTTCCATCCAGCGTCCCCTAACTCAGTGAGTGGTACGCGAAACTTCTCAAGATTAAAATGCGTCGCTTCGTTAACGCGAATCGCTCGCCCTCAACGCACAAACGCTCCCGCCACTGGCACGTCACCATTCGCGCCGAACTGTTCGACTCTCACCGCATTCGTTGCGCTTTGCAGAATATAGAAAGCGCCGTTTGAGGGGCGGAAGATTGCTACGTCATACAAGCGGTCGCCGTCATAGTCTCCCGGCGCCGCGAGGTCACCATTCTGCCCCCAGACGACAGCATCATAGTTGGTTGCAGGATTAGTTGACCTGTACCACGTTCCGTTCGACGGTCGAAACACCGCCACATCTGCACGCCCGTCGGCATTGTAGT
>JACMLC010000608.1 GCA_014379795.1 Pyrinomonadaceae bacterium | reverse complement strand
GGGATTGCTTCAAGCGCGCTCTTTGCCGTCGTCACGACCGATGCTTCGTGCGGCGCGGTCAATTCGATGCACGACTCTTACACGCCGCTCGGCGGGATGGTCACGCTCGTCAATATCATGCTCGGCGAAGTCATCTACGGAGGAGTCGGCGCAGGGATGTACGGCATCCTGATTTTCGTCGTCCTGTCGGTTTTCATAGCGGGCTTGATGGTCGGTCGGACGCCGGAATATCTGGGCAAGAAGATCGAAGCGTTCGATGTCAAGATGGCGATGCTGGCGGCGCTTATCTTCCCCCTGACGATTTTAATTTTTACGGGAATCTCTGCCGTCTCGCCGGAGTTCGGCACGTCACAGCTTAACAACGCGGGGCCGCATGGTTTGACGGAGATGCTTTACGCCTTTACTTCGGGGACGGGTAATAACGGCTCTGCCTTCGCCGGAATCTCTGCGAATACGAAGTGGTACAACACGACTCTCGGCATCGCCATGCTGTTCGGCAGGTGGCTGGTCATCATTCCGATGCTGGCGATTGCGGGCAATCTGGCGCGCAAGAAAACAGCGCCGCCTTCGCCCGGCACGTTTCCGGTGACGACGCCGCTCTTTACCGCGCTGCTCGTCTGCGTGATCGTCATCGTCGGCGCGCTGACCTTCTTTCCGGTCTTAAGCCTTGGCCCCATCGTCGAGCATTTTTTGATGCAAGCCGGAAAGACGTTCTGAATTTTAGATTTGCGATTGGAAGCAAGCTAAAGAATTTAATTATTACCAATCCTTATCCAATCGAAAATCGCAAATCTAAAATCTAAAATTTGAAGAGTTGATATGTCTGACAAAGAAAAAAAGATTTCCATCCGGGATTCAAAAATCATCACGCGCGCGTTCTTTGATGCGTTCAGGAAATTAAGCCCGCGCACGATGATGAAAAATCCGGTCATGTTCGTGGTCGAAGTGGGCAGCGTCATCACGACGATACTGCTTATCCGCGACATCGCGGTTGGCGCGGGAGGCATTGGCTTTGCGCTGCAAATCACGCTCTGGCTATGGTTTACAGTTCTCTTCGCTAACTTCGCCGAGGCGATGGCGGAGGGGCGCGGCAAGGCTCAGGCGGACACTTTGCGGAAAGCCAAGACGGAGACGACCGCCAATCGCGTGTTGCCGGACGGGCAGACGGAGACAGTCGCCGCGCCTGAACTTCGCAAGGGCGACGTGGTGCTTGTCGTCGCGGGCGAATTCATTCCCGGCGACGGTGAGATCATCGAAGGCGTGGCTTCGGTTGACGAATCTGCGATTACGGGCGAAAGCGCGCCTGTGATACGAGAGGCCGGCGGCGACCGCTCGGCTGTGACGGGCGGCACGCGCGTGCTGTCGGATCAAATCAAAATCCGCGTCACCTCGAATCCCGGCGAGACTTTTATTGATCGCATGATCGCGCTGGTCGAAGGCGCGTCGCGGCAAAAGACGCCGAATGAAATCGCGCTCAATATTTTGCTGGCGGGATTGACGATTATCTTTTTGCTGGCGGTCGTGACCTTGCAACCGTTCGCGATTTATTCGGGTGCGCGGCAATCAATTTTTGTGCTGGTCTCGCTGCTGGTGTGTTTGATTCCGACAACCATCGGTGGGCTGCTGTCGGCCATCGGCATCGCGGGCATGGATAGGCTCATACAGCATAACGTGCTGGCGATGTCCGGTCGCGCGGTCGAAGCGGCAGGCGATGTCAACACTTTGCTGCTGGATAAGACGGGGACGATCACGCTCGGCAATCGTCAGGCGGCAGAGTTTATTCCGCTGCCCGGTGTTGACGAGCAACAGTTAGCCGACGCTGCTCAACTCTCATCGCTCTCGGACGAAACGCCGGAAGGCCGTTCAATCGTCGTGCTGGCGAAAGAGAAATACCAGATGCGCGGGCGCGAGCTCGCGCCGCATGATGCCCGCTTCATTCCGTTCACGGCGCAGACGCGGATGTCCGGTGTGGATTACGACGGGCGTGAGATACGCAAAGGCGCTGTGGATGCTATCGAGCGTTATGTGGCGACAAATGGCGGAATCGCTCCGCCGGAGCTGCGCAGCATCGTCGAGCGCGTCTCCAAAGCGGGCGGCACGCCGCTCGTCGTGGCCGAGGGCAAACGCCCGCTCGGCATCATTTATTTGAAAGACATCGTCAAGGGCGGAATGAGCGAGCGTTTCAATCAGCTCAGGCAGATGGGCATCAAGACCGTGATGATTACGGGCGACAATCCTTTGACCGCCGCCACGATTGCGCGCGAGGCGGGCGTGGATGATTTTCTGGCCGAAGCGACGCCCGAAGACAAGATGGCTCTGATTAAAAAAGAGCAGGCGGAAGGCAAGCTGGTGGCGATGACGGGCGACGGGACGAACGATGCGCCCGCGCTCGCACAGGCGGATGTCGGCGTCGCTATGAACACGGGGACGCAGGCCGCAAAAGAGGCTGGCAACATGGTTGACCTCGACTCGAACCCGACGAAGCTGATTGAGATAGTCGAGATCGGCAAGCAGCTCCTGATGACGCGCGGAGCTTTGACGACCTTTTCGATTGCCAACGACGTGGCGAAATATTTCGCGATCATCCCGGCCATGTTCAGCGGCGTGGCTGCCTTGAGCGCGCTCGATTATCTGAACATCATGCGGCTCGAATCTCCGCAGTCGGCGATTCTTTCGGCGGTGATTTTCAATGCGCTGGTGATCGTCGCGCTGATTCCGCTCGCGCTCAAAGGGGTCAAGTATCGCCCGATGAGCGCGGCTTCGTTACTCAGGCGCAACCTTTTGATTTACGGACTCGGCGGTCTCGTCGTGCCGTTCATCGGCATCAAGATTATTGACTTGATGATTAACGCCATTGGCTTAGCGTAAAAGCAGTTTTCAGTAGGAATAGACATCTGAGAATCAAAAGCTGAAAACTGAAAACCGAAAACTGAAAACTATGAAGAATTTAGTGACTGCAATTTTGATGACCGTTGTGACGACCGTGCTGCTGGGAGTGGTTTATCCGCTCGCGGTGACGGGAGTGGCGCAGTTAATTTTTCCGGACAAGGCGAACGGAAGCTTGATCAGGCGGAGCGATGGCACGGTGATTGGCTCGCGCCTGATCGGTCAACCGTTCTCGTCGCCCGGTTATTTTCGCTCGCGCCCCTCGGCGGCGGGCGCAGCCGGTTATGATGCGGGCGCGTCGTCAGGCTCGAACTTGGGGCCGACGAATCAGAAACTGATTGACCGCGTCAAGGCTGATGTGGAAAAGCTACAGGCAGAGAATCCGGGACAGGCTGTGCCGATTGATCTGGTGACGACCTCGGCTTCGGGACTTGACCCGCATCTTTCGCCCGCCGCCGCAGAGTTTCAAGCGCCGCGCGTTGCGCGCGAGCGCGGGATGAGTGAAGAAGACGTGCGCCGTCTTATCTCCGCGCACACAGAAGGGCGACAGCTCGGCTTTCTCGGCGAGCCGAGAGTGAATGTGCTGATGCTCAATCTTGATTTAGATAGTAAGAAACCGATGAAATAGAAGGCGAAGGACATTGGAAAACTCTTCTTAGCGTCTTTGCGCCTTTGCGAGTGAAAAAACGGTTCGCGCAAAGACGCAAAGGCGCAAAGCTCAAGACGCAAAGAAGAGTTTTTTCGATTCTTTACTTTTGCTTGATGAATAATCATAGGCCATCGCCCGAATCGCTGCTCGCTAAACTCAAAGAGGGCGAGCGGGCGCGACTGCGCGTGTATATCGGTGCGGCTCCCGGCGTCGGCAAGACTTATCAAATGCTGGAAGACGCGCACCAGCTCAAGCGTCAGGGCATGGACATCATCATCGGCATCATAGAGGCGCATGGCCGCGCGGATACATCTGCGCTCATCGGCGGGCTTGAGCGTGTGCCGATGCGCCGCATCGAATATCGCGGCGTGACGCTTGAAGAGATGGATATGGATGCGATCATCGCGCACCGTCCGGCCATAGTGGTGGTTGACGAGCTGGCGCACACGAACGCTCCCGGCTCAAAGAATCGCAAACGTTACGAGGATGTGCTGGAACTGCTTGATGCAGGCATTAATGTCATCACCGCCGTCAACGTCCAGCACATAGAATCTTTAAATGATGCGGTCGCGCGCACCACGACCGTGCGCGTGCGCGAGACCGTGC
>JACMLC010000607.1 GCA_014379795.1 Pyrinomonadaceae bacterium | reverse complement strand
GTAAAAGTGAAGAAGGCTTGAATGCCTTTCTTACTTTTACCTTTTACCTTTTTACTTTTGCCTTTTAATCTATTTGATAGGTTGCCACGCTGGTCGGAGTCTCAAAGCAGCGCACTTTGAAGACCTGCACGCGGTCGTCACCGACGCGAGATGAGACGCGCTCTAAAATGTAGCGCGCGAGGTTTTCGGCAGACGGGTTCAGCTCCACATCGAAGGGAGGCAGCTCGTTGATGTTGCGATGGTCAAGATATTGAACGATCTCGTCCGCAGCTTCTTTCAGCTCGCCAAAGTCAACCAGCAAGCCGATGTTGTCCAACTCGCGCCCGCGCGCGTAGATTTCGATTTTGTAATTGTGCCCGTGCAGGTTCTCGCACTTCCCTTTGTAGCCGCGCAACTGGTGCGCGCTGGAAAAGTTACGCTCAATCATCACTTCAAATTGTCCGGCCATTTTATTAGTCACTAAAATCAGAGTTCTTTCAGATTACTCTTTTCGTCTTCAAGCAAATGACGATGGTCGTCCGGCATATCCGTCCACGCTTCCTTGATAAAAGCAAGACACTCCTCTTTCGTCCCGGACTTTCCGGCATCAGTCCAACCCAAAGGGGTTTCTCTGTCGGCAGGCCAGATGGAATATTGCTCTTCGTGATTGACGACTACCTTGTAAACGGCATTGTCTACGGTCTCTTCCAGATTCATCGCTTCTGCTCCCGTTTGCGTATGGAATATCGCTATTATCTCACCAGCACATCGTTTGTCTCAAATACACGCGCGACATCTTCGATTTTAGAAGTGACGCGGCACGGCGGCAGGCTCTCTAAAAACAAACGCCCGTAAGCTTTGGTTCTTAAACGCGGGTCGAGCACGGCCAGCACGCCTCTGTCCGTCGTGCTGCGGATGAGGCGTCCCAAGCCCTGCTTTAAGCTGATAATCGCCTGCGGCACGCTGTACTCGTAAAAGCTTGAGCCGCCTTGATCATCTATAAAACGTTGCCGCGCGGCGACCACAGGGTCGGACGGAACGGCGAACGGCAGCTTGTCAATGATGACGCATGACAACTGCGCGCCGCGCACATCCACGCCCTGCCAGAAGCTCGAAGTAGCGAACAGCACTGCGTTCTTCGTCTCGCGGAATTTTTCCAGCAGCCCCGCCTTCGCCGCCGTGCCTTGCAGGAAACAAGGGTAATCAATCTCGCGCGCCACGCGTTCATAAAGCGCGTTCATCCCGGCAAAGCTCGTCGAAAGCACAAAGGCGCGGCCTTCCGTTGCGTGCAACAGCTTGATGACTTCGCCCGCCGCCGCCTGCGCCCACTCAGGAGCGCGCGGGTCCGGCATGCGCGGCGGCAGATAAAGCACTGCTTGATTCTCGTAATCATAAGACGAAGGCGCGATCAGGTCATCCGTCTCGCCTTCAACGAGGCCGAGCCGCTCGCGTATAAATGAAAAATTGCCCGCGCTGGCTAAGGTCGCAGAGGTCATCACGACCGTCTCGACCTTGTCAAACAGCTTGTCCTGCAAAAGCCCCGAAACATCTATCGGCGAGGCGCGCAAAAACATTCCGCGCCCGCGCCGCTCTAACCAGTAGACGAAATGCTTGTCATCGCCAGCCACTATGAACTGCAAATCAAATCGCACCTGCCTGACGCGCCGCACAAGGTTTTCCACTTCGACGGGTTGCTCCGGCAAAGCATCGAGCGTCGTCTCCATTCTCTGAAGCACGCCGTCCAACCCGAGGTAAGCATCGCCGAGCGGCGTCGCCTGTATCTCTCCATCCGTGCGCTTTCGCGCAAACGTCCCCGGCAGGATCGGAGACCTTCCCTCTTCGCCGCGCCCGTCGCGGAATCCCATCCAGAAGTTATCTGAAAATCTGGTCACGCGTCCCGCGATTTTCGTCAGCTCGCGGTTGGCATCAATGCTGGTAATCGCCAGCGACGCCAGATCGCGCACGAGGTCTTCGAGTTGATAGCTCGAAACCTGCGCGCCGAAATATTCCGCCGCGACATCCTCTATCTGATGCGCCTCGTCAAAAACCACCGCCGAATAATCCGGCAAGACCTGACCGTACTGACCGCCGCGCAGCGCGAGGTCTGCGAAGAAGAGATGATGATTGACGACGACGATGTCTGCATCCATCGCGCGCTGCCGCATGCGAGTGATAAAGCACGGGTCGTAGTCTGGACATTTCTGCCCCAAGCAAGTTTCCGAGCGCGCGTCTATGTGACGCCAGAACGAGAGATATTCCGGCAACTCAGTCAATTCCGCGCGGTCGCCCGTCTGCGATTCTCTGGCCCACTGGCGCACCTCATCGAAATAATCCATCTCTTCAAGGCCGTCTAAGATAGGCATCGTCTCCGCGCGCTTGATTTTTTGCAGGCAGGCGTAATTCCCGCGCCCCTTCATGTATGCAGCAGTAAACTTTTTCGGCAGGACTTTTTGCAGGAAAGGCACATCCTTTTCCATCAACTGCTCTTGCAGATTCTTTGTCCCAGTAGAGATGATCGTGCGCCCGCCGCGCGCCACCGCCGCCGCAATCGCCGGAACCAGATAAGCCAGAGTTTTTCCCGTTCCCGTCCCGGCCTCGACAATCAAATGCCGCTTTTCCGTAAACGCGCGCAAGACCGCCTCGGCCATCTGAACCTGGCCGGGACGATATTCATAATCAGGATGCGCGCGTGCGATGAGGCCAGAGGGTCCGAAGATTTCTTCCATACATGTGAACACTAGCTAAGAAGTGTGTATTAAAATCTTATCAAACAAAATTTGCGACGCATGCTATCTGGGCATGAGTTTGAATGACGCCATGAACGGGGCGGTTTCTTTATCCGCAATCTCGCTCAAAGAGATAGTGGCGATGACATAAATATGATGCTCGCCGATAACTGCGCGATAGTGTCCCGGCCATCGGTCTATCCAAAAGCTCTGTTCCTGTCCCTCACGCCCGCTAATCATTACTTTTCGCGGCGGCGAAGAAGTCAGCTTGGCCGTCATTCCTGATTCCGCCAGTCCCTCTTTGAGACCTTGAGCGATAGCGCCCCAGAATTGGTCGAATAATGTCTTTCGCTCTTCGGGAGTAAACTTTATCCGCGCATCCTTGGCGAGCAGCTCGATGTAGCCTGCGAAATAAAAACTTGAACCGGTATCAGCCGACAACATATGCGTCACCGTTTCAATGTTCGGCTCGCTCTTATCTCTCTCCACTTCCTCTTTAGGAGCTTGTGGAAAGATGAGGCTGAGGATGTCTCCGCTCCCGTAACTGAATTGATAACGCTTCCAGCCCGCAGGAATACTCGGCTCATCTAACACTTTCGGAGGCTGCGTTTGCGGTTGCGCCGGACGGCTCTGGCCGGTGCTGCTCTGCGCCTGAACGTTCACCGGAGAACGCAAAGCGATGCCGGTGCAGATCAGGCTTAGAAGCAGAAGGCTATATTTTATTTTCATCAATCTTGCTTTCCTACGAATGTTGATATTCATGCAGCTTCAGTCTGCACCCATCGCCTCTTGCTCAGGTCTTTGCCTCGCTCGTTTCGCATAAAGCGGAAAGCGCGCAGCCAATTCGTTGACGCCTCGCTGAACTTTGCTTCGCACCTCTTCGGATTGCGGCGCGTGCAGGATTTCGGCGATGAGGCGTCCGACCTCTCGCATCTCCGCTTCGCCCATCCCGCGCGTGGTCAGAGCGGGCGTGCCCAGACGGATGCCGGAAGTCACAAAGGGTTTGTTGGTGTCAAAGGGAATCGTGTTTTTGTTGGCCGTGATGTGCGCGGCTTCGAGAGATTTTTCGGCATCCTTGCCGGTGATGCCTTTGCCGTCGAGAAAGACATCCACTAACAACAAGTGATTATCCGTGCCGCCGGAGACGATACGCAAGCCCTGCGCTTGAAGCTCTGCGGCCAGAGCTTTCGCGTTCTTCAAAGTGTTGCTTTGGTATTCTTTAAAGTCTTCACGTAGAGCCTCGCCAAAGGCTACGGCTTTGGCGGCGATGATGTGCACGAGCGGGCCTCCTTGTACGCCGGGAAAGAGCTTGCGGTTGACTTCGGTCGCGTGCTCTTCCTTGCAGAGTATCAGGCCGCCGCGCGGGCCGCGCAGGGTTTTGTGCGTCGTCGTCGTCACGTAATCAGCGTGCGGCACTGGCGAGGGATGCAGCCCGGCGGCGATTGGCCCTGCGATGTGCGCGATGTCCGCGAACATGCGTGCGCCTATGCTGCGCGTGATTTCGCCTATGCGCTCAAAGTTGATGATGCGCGGGTAGGCCGACGCGCCGCAGACGATGAGTTTTGGTTTATGCTCTTCGGCGATGCGCTGCAATTCGTCGTAATCAATCTGCTCCGTCTCGCGCGAGACGCCGTACTCTATGACCTTGTAGCTGAAGCCTGAGAAGTTCAGAGGGTGGCCGTGCGTCAGGTGGCCTCCGTGCGAAAGATTCATGCCGAGTATCGTGTCGCCGTACTGGAGCGCGGCGAGATAGACGGTCATGTTCGCCTGCGAGCCGCTGTGCGGCTGCACGTTGGCGTGGTCTGCGCCGAACAGCTCTTTGGCGCGATCAATCGCCGTCTGCTCGACAACGTCCGCGAACTCGCAGCCGCCGTAGTAACGCTTGCGCGGGTAGCC
>JACMLC010000606.1 GCA_014379795.1 Pyrinomonadaceae bacterium | reverse complement strand
TGCCGACATCAAAAACATAGGCGGGCGCAAGGCCGGAACCATCACCGCCGCAGCCTTCCTCAAAGAGTTTGCAGACGGCGTGGCATGGGCGCACTTGGACATCGCGGGCACTGCATGGGGCGACGAAGCCAAACCTTATCGTGCCAAAGGCCCGACGGGCATCGCCGTCCGCACTTTGATTAATATGGTAGAACGCGCAGCACGGGCTTAGAGTCTTTAGACCGTGACGGATATTTGAACGACTGCTACCTTAAATTCAAGACTCTGGGCGGCTGGCATCTGAAAGCAGCCGCCCTTTTTCTGTCTCATCTTTCTTAATTCCAGCCCTCAAATTGTTTCCGTCGCTGTCTACGTTACAGGACAGCACTGTCTACAAATGTGAACACAATGCCTCCGCCCGGTAAATAAAGATCATTATTTTATTGAGATTTAACGAGATGCAGCCAATGGCACAAGCATTGCAAAGTTCAACAAGTGCAAAGCCATGAGGGGCATATTCCTATCTATAATTGTCCTCGCCCCCACCTCGATAATGATTCGAGGTTATAGGAACTTCGCCTCTGGCTTGACTCACCCCACAGCCCAAAAATCTCACGGCCAGTCTATCAATTTTGACTGGCTCAGCTTTATAATAGAGCCGGAGCGCACCTAATCGGCGCTCTGGCTTTTGGGTTTTTGGACAGCCATATTTGAAGCTCAATCTGTCTGAATCTCACACATCCCTGAGCTTAATAATCTATCTCTTACAGGAGACGAATTTAACCCGTTCGTGATATAGTACGGGTCATCAAATGGGCGAGCCTCCCTGCCCGTCCAGCGGAAATATCACGCGCTCATCGTAGGCTTTTGTTGGAAGTGAGAGAAAGCAACGGTGGTTGATTATTACAACATTCTGGGCGTCAAACGCACGGCCTCGGCAGCCGAGATCAAGTCTGCCTACAGGCGTCTGGCGCGCAAGCGGCATCCTGACGTGAACGGCGGCTCAGAGCGTGCGGCGCGCGAGTTTGCGCTGCTCGCTCTGGCTTACCGCACCCTGAGTGACCCGCAGGAGCGCGCCTTTTACGATGGCAAAAGTAGCAAGCGTGCTAGCAGTGGCTCTGTCGTCAATTCGGATAATCCGCATGCACGCCGGATGCGGCGCGTCGTGCAGGCGCAGGCGCGCTGGGATCGCGCGGTTGACTCGTGGCTCGAAAGAGAGCGGCGTGAGTCTTCCGAGCGGATGCGTGCAGTGTTCACGACCGTCTCGCTCTTTCTTTCAACTTTCATCGTCGCGGTCTTAAAGCCACGCTTCTGGCAGAGCTTTGACGGCTATTTCGGGCGCGCTATTTTGCTCACGTTGTTTGTCATCGGCGTCTGGCATCTGGCAACCCGCCTGCGTGAATATTTCCAGCATTACACTTACAAGCCAAATTCAATTCACGTTTCGCTGATGGACGATGAAGAGAAACCCGAACAGCCTTTCACGCGGTTTTCGGCTTACGCTTTTCTCATCGTCGGATACGTGGCAAGCCTCGGCGCGGGGCTTTTTGTCGGCGTTCACACGCACTATATCGTCAGCGATCTGGCTTTCTTCTTTGACCAGCACGTCCGCGCAGACCTCTTGTTTTATCCTCCGATTGCCGTCCTGATCGTTGACACGATGCATTCGGTCGCCTCCAAGATAGACGCCTGGTAAGCATCTCTCTCATCCTCTTTAAAATTTATTAGGACGTTAAGAACACATAACAAAACCAAAGATTAGCCACAGAGACACAGAGACACAGAGAAAAGAGCTGACATTGGATTTAGCATTTTCTTGATCTACTTTTTCGGCTCCGTGTCTCTGTGTCTCTGTGGCTGAGTTTTGTTAGCGGCTTTTAGCACAAGCGAAAATCTTGCGCGATTTCAGGCACTCGTGTATATTCGCGTGCGAAAACCCCCGTTCAAGGAACAAGCTCAAGCAAAGTCATTTTAAATGGCTGGCCGCAATACAATATTTGTTAGGAGACATAATCCACGCTGGTAACTAACGACAAAGCGTGCTTCCTCGTAGACAACGAAATCCGCCGACGGCCTCCTGAACGTCGCCCGCTCAGCTTTGTGCTGATGTGAACGCGCGCGCTGGCCGTCGCCTTTGCTGGCAATAAGGAGTAAAGAGATGGCTAAGCGAATCACTGAACGCCAACGTTTGGCTCTCAAACTCGACGCTCTCAACGATTCCGAAGTTGGCGAGGTCTTAGATTACATACAGATTATGGAGACGATGCGGCGCGCGGCAAACACGTCCGGCCTGTGGGAAGATGATTTAGTAGCGATGCTGGCGGACGCACACGAAAACAAACGCGCGCGTCAGGCTTTTGAGTGGGAAGCAGTCCGTCGCCGTGCCGAACGCCGCGCCGCCGCGCTTCCAACGCGCACTTGAGTTCAATGCTCACATCCAAAAAATCTCGCGCGTGCCATGGCTTAGCCCGCACGCGCGCTTTTGCTGTTTGTTTTCTTCTGCTTTTTCTATTCTTGTTTGGCTCGCCTGCGTCTCAAACCGCTTTCGCTCAGCAATCGAATCAAGCTCTCTCTGAATTAACCCCTGTGCAAAGAGAAATAGAGCGGCAGCGTCGCCGCCTCTCTTCTTCCGACACCGAAGAGCGCCGTGATGCAGTGATGCGTCTGGGTGGGATGAAACGCCCGGACAGTTCGCGTGTCGCCGCTCTCGCACTCAAGGATGCTTCAGAGATCGTGCGCGCAACTGCCGCGAGCGCAGTTTTATCTCTTCCGCCTGATGAGGCTGCCGCTGTGCTGCTTCCATTGCTTCAGGATAAAAGAGAGTTCGTGCGACAGGAAGCCGCTTACGCGCTCGGCCAGACGCGCAGTCGCACAGCCGTCGCGGGATTGTTGACGAGGCTCGAAGAAGATAAGCAGGCAGGCGTGCGCGGCGCGGCGGCGGTCGCACTCGGAATGATCGGAGATGATGCAGCGACCGTCTCTCTGGCACGAAGGCTTGATCCCGGATTTGCCGCTTCAGCCAAACGGCGTGGCAAAAAAGAGGACAATGAATTTGTCCAGCGCGCCGCCGCCGTCGCTCTCGGACAAATCAGAAGCCGCGCCGCCGTGCCCGCTTTAATCTCTGCGATGAGAAATGAGCGCGCGAGCGATGATGTCAGGCGCGAGGCAGCACGCGCTCTCGGTTTGATTGGCGATGCTTCAGCCGTGCCCGCATTGCGAGAGGCGACTGCCGCGCGCGACCCGTACCTTTCGCGTCTCGCCTCCGAAGCCTTGCGCCGAATATCTCCTGCCGATACGAAGCTGCCCTCATAAAGAGTCAAACAGGGATGGACGAGAGCAAGGCGTTGGGATGAAGGATGAAAGCGATGCTATTTGAGATGAGCGGTTCAAGGCTCAATAGCATGCCTCTCATCCCTTCGCTCTTTATCTTCCAAACAGGTTAATGAAAAAGAAAACGCCTGACTCAATATTATGAGTCAGGCGTTTTTTATGCTTCTTTTTTGGGAACCAGCGAGTTAGCTTTCAGTCTTCTCGCCGCGTCCCTGTCCCTTGCGTGCAGCTCTGGTTTGCGGCAACGGTTGAGCCGCGCCGTCCGACTTGGACTGCAACTCTTCCGGCTGCTCTTCGTCTCCCGGCAGGTCTTGAATCAGCGCGCCGCCGGAGCGTTTCGAGAAGATGAGCTTGCCCTTGATCTCGTCGAAATCAACATTGACCAGATCGCCCAAACCAACCTGCTCGGTCGCAACAAGGTTCGAGAGCGGGTAGACCAGAAAACGCTCAATCGCTCGCTTCAGGTGACGCGCACCGTATTTGAAGTCTATGCCTTCTTTGAGCAACAAATCTTTGGCCGCGTCGGAGCATTGAAAGACAAACTTCGTTCCGGCAGACAGCATGATCCTGTCCTGCACGGATTGCAGCTCAAGCTCAAGAATCTGGCGCAGGTGATGCTCTTTCAAAGAACGGAAGACGACCACCTTGTCTATACGGTTCATAAACTCCGGCGAGAATTTGCGGCGCGCCGATTCAACCGCCGTCCGGTAAATCTTCTGGTCAACTTCCGAATCATTCGGATTCTTCGCACCCTTGCCGGGCGCAAAGCCGATGCCGCCGGAAATCAACTCGGACATCTCGCGCGCTCCCAAATTCGAGGTCAGGATGACCATCGAACGCGAAAAGTCTACGCGGCGATTATCGCCAAGAGTCAGCGTCGCTTTGTCCAGAATGCCGAGCAGAAGTTGCCACAGGGAATCCGAAGCCTTCTCGATCTCGTCAAAGAGGACGAGCGAGAGCTTGGTCTCTTCCGTATGATAACGGTCGAGATTTTCCTGCGTCAGCATAGGACTGGTCTCGCGGTGTCCCAAGTATCCCGGAGGCGAGCCGATGAGCTTCGCTATTTCATGCGAATGCTGAAACTCTGCGCAGTCAATCTTAAGCACGGCGTTCGGGTCTGCGAACAGGACTTCGGCAGCCGCTTCGATAACACGTGTTTTGCCTGAGCCGGTCGGCCCTAAGAAGAGCATCGTGCCGACGGGGCGGTTAGGCGGGTTCATGCCCGCGAGAAAAATTTGATAGAGGCCGCTCATGCGGCGCACTGCGCGCTCCTGGCCGACGATGCGGCCTCCGAGTTTCTCTTCGAACTCCTGAGCGCGCGGA
>JACMLC010000605.1 GCA_014379795.1 Pyrinomonadaceae bacterium | reverse complement strand
TCGCTGATGGGTCGGACGATCAACATGAACTTTTCGCCGGATGGCCGCTACTTTGCTGCCGGCGCAAGGAATGCCAAGAGAAAAGAGTTTCTTGAAAACACCGCAACGGTTTCCAGCGCTACAAAAGGCGGCTTTCCTAGTGATTACGAGTATAACGCGAATGAGATCGCTGTGAAGTCAGGCACGACCTACGGGAATCCGATGTCCGGAACTTTCACGAAAACCTCTGACGCCATAGCTTTTGACCTGTCATCGCGCAAACAGGTTTCGCTGGGCAGCTCGCTCAAACATCTGCTGGCGGGGGGCTTTACCTTTATCAATTCCAGCCGCATCGTCGGAAGGCATCCGACTGATAGCGGCCAGTCGGCCTTGGCTGCTTTCCCCAGCGGCGAGGTCGTCAAGCCGCTGTCACTTGAGAAAGGCAAACTCAATGCGCCCGGGCGCGGCGAGTATGTTCTGTTTCACCCGCGTGAAAGGTCTGCCTCCGGCTTTGTCAGTGCGGTCTTGAACCTCAAAGACGGGAACATCTTTAAGGCCAGCAAGAAGCTGGCGATAGACATTTACGATGACGTATTCGTAGCGGAACAGGCCAGCGGCGAGCTGGGCTTGTACGGAGCGGAGAAAAATGATTTAAGGGCGAAAGCTTCTTTGCCGGGCAATTCTTTAGGGGACATTTACGCGGTGGCTCTCTCTCCGGACTTTAAGTGGCTGGCCGTCTCTGGCAAGTCGCGCGGGGCTGTCTGGGACTTGAGCGCCGGCGAGCGCATCTTTCACGTGCGCGGTTTTCGCGGCGCGCATTACGCCGAAGACGGAGCTTTCTATGTGGATTTCCCGCCGCAGGGGACTACCGCACGCATGATCGGCATCCTCCAACCGCAACGCCGCGAAGCTGTTTCCGGCGCTGAGATAGAAAGCGGAGAAGGGACTCGCGCGCGACAACACGGACAATATTTATTTGTCTCCAGTCCCGGCGTCAAAGAAAGCGGCCTTGAGCCGCAAGTCTCGTTGGCAGCCAAAGATGTGCGCACGATGAAGACGCTGTGGAGCAAAACTTTTACGAAAAATCTCCCGACCAGTTGGGCGGATGCGCGCGGTGAGATGATGGTCTTGCTGTGGCCGCTGTCCAGCGAAGCTTTGAAAGAGCGCGCTAAAAAAGACCTCGCGTTAAGCAAACGCCTGTCGGCTGTAAAAGAGAAGGACGGGTCTTACTTATTGGAAATGCTGGATGCACAGACGGGGCAGCAGCGCGGCACTCTGGTGCTTGAAATGGGCATGAACCCGTTTTTTGTTTGGGAGGCCTTCGCCACGGGCGACCGGGCGGTGATTGTGGATTGGAATCGTGTGCTGGTCTACTCGCTGGCAACCGGCGCGCAGCAGGGGGAGGTCTCAGGCAACGGCGCAACCGTCTCCAAGACCAACGGCCTCCTCTGCGTCAGGAGCGCGAGCAGCCAACTGACCATCTACGATCTGGCGACGATGCAGAAGCGCAACCAGCTTAGCTTTCCAAACACGGTCTCGCTGGCACGCTTTAGCGACGACGGCACGCGCCTGTTCGTTTTGACGACTAACCACACGGTCTATGTGCTGGATGTCTCAAAGCCGGGCGCAACAGGCAAAGTGTAATAAATGCCAATTGCGTGACCGCAACTCTCACGGAAACAAACGTTGCGCTTGACCGCCTTCTCCATGCTGTCGCTGATGTTGAAGTAATCCGCGCATAGCGTGCTAAAATTACAGGCAGGAGTAAAGCCAACTATGAGTGCGGAGAAATTTATCGAACGCGACCCGGAGAAGTTGAGCGGCACGCCGGTCTTTGCAGGCACTCGCGTGCCGGTCAAAAACTTATTCGATTATCTGGAAGGCGGAGACAGTCTGGATATTTTTCTTGATGATTTTCCGACTGTGACCCGCGAGCAAGCGCTCGGCGTGCTCGAAGTATATCGAGAGTGGTTGATGACACAACATGAAACTGCTGCTTGATGAATGTACGCCGCGACGCCTCAAGCGCGACTTCGTCGGGCACACAGTCTCCACCGTTGATGAAGCCGGACTGAAAGGATTGAAGAACGGACAACTGCTGCGCGCCGCCGTTGGCAACTTCGACGCCCTCATTACCGTTGATCAAAATATTATTCATCAGCAAAACCTCGCATCTTTCGGCATCTCCATCGTGCTTCTCATCGCTCAGAGCAATAGTTATCAAGACCTCACATCACGCGTGCCTCAGGCGCTTGACGCGCTCGAACAAATCAAGCCGTCCGAGATCGTGCGCGTTAGTGATTGAGATTTAAAACCGTTATTGAAGGAGAAAGTAAGATAGCCACTGTTCGAGCAGCTTTGATGATAGAGCCTGACGCGCCAATCGAGGTGCGCGAAGTCGCGTTGCCTGAGCTGGAAGAAAACTCAGCCCTGCTGGAAGTCGAGCTGAGCGAGGTTTGCGGGACGGATGTGTATCTGCAACAGGGGCGGCTGGCGGGCGTGCCGTACCCGATTATTCCGGGCCATGTGTCGGTCGGAAGATTGGGGCGCATCAGAGGACAGATGCTGGATGTTGACGGCCAGCCTTTCGCAGAGGGCGATGCCGTGACCTTTCTGGATGTCCATCGCACATGCAACGCCTGCTGGCACTGCCTGGTTGCGAAAGCGACGACTCGCTGCCCGCATCGCAAGGTGTACGGCATCACTTACGGCCTTGAAGACGGCTTGTGCGGCGGCTGGGCCGAAGAAATTTATCTCAAACCGGGAACACGATTGATTCGTCTTGACGCCGGAGGATTCGAGAGATTCATGGCGGGCGGCTGCGGCTTGCCGACAGCCCTGCATGCCATCGAGCGTGCGGAGATTTCGCTCGGAGATACTGTGCTGGTCTTGGGCAGTGGGCCTGTCGGGCTTTCCTGCGTCATTCTGGCCTTGATGCGCGGCGCGCTGAAGGTCTTATGTATTGGCGCTCCGGCAGCGCGCCTTCAAGCCGCAGAGCGTTTGGGAGCCGCGACGCTCGATATTGAAAAGCATGACGAGCAGGCGCGCCTGCGATGGGCGCTGGAACAGACAAACGGGCGCGGGGCGGATGTCACAATCGAAGCGACGGGCGCGCCTGCCGCCGTCGTGCAGGCCATGCGTTACACGCGCGATGCCGGGCGCGTCCTCATCGTCGGGCAGTATACGAATCACGGCGAAGTATCTTTTAACCCGCATCTTGATTTGAATAAAAAGCATCTGGACGTGCGCGGCTGCTGGGGTTCGGATTTTTCCCATTTCTATCGCGGCGCGCAGATCATGTCAGACCCCGTGCGCTCCGCCGCGTGGTCATCTTTCAAACTTGATCGCTACGGTTTAGAGCAGGCTAACGAAGCTCTGGCGGCGGTCGCATCCGGGCAAGTGGTGAAAGCTTTGATTGACCCACACAGATAAGGCAAAAGTAAAAAGGCAAAAGTGAAGACACGAGCGATAGTCGCTTTCTGTCTTCACTTTTGCCTTTTACCTTTTGCCTTTTTACTTCTTCAGTCTGACATCGTAAGCGTAGATGGTGTCTTGGTCGCGCAGGAAAAAGTGGCCGCCAGCGACGACCGGATGCGCCCAGGTGGGAAGCGAATCCTGCGGGATGCGAAAGCGTCCCTTTTCGCTATAGCCTGCGGGTGTCGCTTCGACGAGTCCGACCACGCCGTTCTCGCTCAAACAATACAGATGCCCGTCCGCAAACACGAGCGAGCCTTTGCCGACGCTCCGGTCGCGCCAGGCGATTTCGCCTGTGTCAAAACGCATGGCCGTCAGGATACTGCTTGAGAAACCGTAGAGGTGATCGCCAATCAAGACAGAGCTGCTGTGATGATTGCGCATCTCTTTGGTGAAATAAACTTCTTCGGCTTTGCCGCCCGCTTTGATTTCGACCAGTCCGCCGCCGTTCCCGTAATCCGAAGAGATAAATATCTTGTTGCCCCGTGCGACGGGCGTCGCTGCGTTGGCGACATTGTTGGCTGCTTTCTGATATTCCCACAAGAGACGGCCATCCTTGAGATCGAGTCCGACCGCACGGGTTGAGGTGAAGAAAACTACCTGCGTCGTGCCGCCCGCTTCGACCTGTATGGCGGAAGAATAGCCTGCCTGATCGCTCTGGCTTTTCCAGATGACAGAGCCGTCCTTTTTGTTCAGCGCGACGATAGAGGCCTCAGGCCCGCCCGCGTTGACAAGTAATTTCTCCTTGATGATGAGCGGCGATTCGCTGATGCCCCAGCGGATGTTCGAGCCGCCAAACTTTTTCAGGACGTTCATCGTCCAGACAAGCTTTCCTGTCTTGGTCTCTATACACGAAAGGTCGCCGCTGCCGCCGAGGGCATAGAGCCTGTCGCCATCAACCGTGGGCGTCCCGCGCGGCCCGTCGCCGCGATCATTGCGAAACGGAGTGCCATGCGCCGTCGCCCAGACCTCTTTGCCGCTTTTGACATCAAAAGCGATGACGTACTCGCGGTCGCCGCGCAAGCCCATCGTATAGAGTCGCCCTCCGGCGATGGCGAATGAAGAGTGGCCGCGCCCTGCGCCGGTCGTCTTCCACGCGAGCGGCGGGCCGTTCTCAGGCCACTGCTTGAGCAGCCCCGTCTCTTTGGAGATTCCGTCGCGGTTCGCTCCGCGCCACTGCGGCCATTCGCCGCCAGTCTGCGCCCACGCTTCCGCACACATACATAGGAGCATTACGGCGCACCCGAAAAATAAAACGCGCAAGCTTTTCATGACCGACCCTCCTCTTTCCTCTCAAGTTACAAGACTGGTTTTTTGTATCATATGGCGAGACTGTGTAAGTGAAAAGCTTCAGCCACCATCTTCGCTCTCGTTTGAGTGTTTTAATTATAGCGAGGCTTTGCGAAAGCGATTGTAAAATGGTTGTAAATGTCGCCGCAATCAAATCAAGAAAAAAACAGAGCCTGAGAGTAAAACATTACTTTGTGCTCCAGAAGGTTGGCGCGGCGGGTTTCAGGCTGCGCTCGACCGCGAGGGCGACAAAACCCATTGTGTAACGGGCATTGATTTCCAGCAGCGGGTGCAGGCCGCCCTCGCGCTCAAGCGCGTCTACTCCGACGGGGCCGTAATAACCTTCTTGAAAAAGACGTGCGCCGACCAGATGAGCGATGCGTTCAAGCTCGCCTGTGCGTTGAGGCGTGGGCGGGCGACCAAGTATGTAGCCTGTGCCTGTGCCTGCTCCGTTGGTCTGTAAATCGCTGATGCCCTGAATCTCGATTGAGCCGTCAGCGGAAATCTCCAACACGACGCCGTACTCGCGTATGACCTTGAGCCACGGTTGGAAGATCAGTGTTTCGCCCAGAGCCAGACGCCGCAGAGACCATTTGGCCTGCGGCGCGTCTAACCGCGCGCCTCTGCCCAGCACGCGGTCGCGTGCAGCAAAGCCGAACGGGCTTTTAATGACCCACTTGTCAGACGGCTTCGGGCAGGCGCGTGCGACCGCTTCCTGCAATTCTTCAAAAGTGCGTGCGAGAGCCGCGCCCGGTTGCGCCGTGCCCATTTCTATTTCGAGTTCGTGGCTCCACAATTTTGAATTAACGCGCGCCACAATGTCAAAAGGAATTGCGCGCATGACTGCGCCCGCACATTCGCCCGCCGCGACAGCATTCGGAGTCCAGCCCCAAGGCGTAAAGATGCGTGCGCTTTGACCCGTTGCTTTATCCGTTGAGACAAGCTCCACGCTGCCACGGCGCGCCTCTGCTTGAAGCTGCTCAGACCACGGCGCACGGATGAGCAGCGCATCGCCCGGCTCAGCCAGCCACAGCAAATGCTCTGTCAGGCGGCGATTTAGCAGATCGAAGGAAGGCAGACGCCTGTACCTGCCGGGCGCAGCCAGCTCGGACTCGAAATCCGCATTCATGTGCCAGAGCCTTGAAACCATAAGCCAATTCTCTTACTTTGCGCTCTTTGCGAGAAACACTTTGCGGCCACCAGCGTTAAAAAATCATTTAATCGCAAAGACCGCAAAGTGAAACCCCGCAAAGAACGCAAAGAAAAAGCAGTTGATTTGTTGCTACCCTTGATTCGCATTGATTATTTAAAATCCTTTTCTCATTCCTCTGTGTCTCTGTGCCTCTGTGGCGATATTTTCGCTTAAGCAATCCGCTCAAAAATTCCGGCTGCGCCCATGCCGCCGCCGAC
>JACMLC010000604.1 GCA_014379795.1 Pyrinomonadaceae bacterium | reverse complement strand
CCACTTCATCGCCGAGTGTGACGGGCATGTCCCACCAGCCTTCAGCCCACGCGCGCACGCCGCGCGTCGCCCACATCTCCGCATAATCCTGCAAGCGGTCGAATGTCCGGCGCGGCATCGCGCCCAAGCTGTGCGAGATTAAGTAGACGCACTTGTCCAGAATCGGAAACTCGTCGCGCCATTTCAGGAGCTTGTCCGTCAAAAGCTATTTCCTCCTGTGTAAAGTTTAGATGAGACGGTGTTATTCGCTATTCGGGCTTTTCTCATCTTTAATATCTTCGCTTTCGGGATTCTCTGCGCCGGGCACGGTCGCTGGCTGTGTGCCTTCAGGTTGTCTGGGCGCTTCTTCTAAGTCATTTTGCGGTTCGTTATTTTCTTCGTTCATGACACGTCTCCTTGAAGTTAAATGTGAAAGAAGCATAGAAACACTTTGCTTGCTTTGCGTCTTAACTCTTTGCGGTCTTTGCGTTAAAAAGCGCTTAACCGCAAAGGCCGCAAAGAAGAAACCGCGCAAAGAGCGCAGAGAAAGAGCTTTGCCTCCGTTTTCTGCACAACGCTTGATTCAGATGAGCCAAATATTCCGGCATCCTTAACTCTTGATTGATGCGCAATCTTAACAGACTTTTGTGCGGCTCTCATAACTCTGCTTCATTTGTCACGAGCGCGCCTTCGGCAAGTTTCGCTAAACCTGCTAAACTCGTCTCCATAAAATATGTGGCGTTTCGATAATCCTATCAGGCATGAAATCCCTGAGACACGCTGGCCGACTGCGGAAGAGGCTGCGCGCGCTCTGCTGTTTCAGCCGATCAAAATTGGCCCAATCGAGCTGGAAAGCCGGACGTGGGTTCCGGCAATGGTGCCCTGGCGCGCGACCGAAGACGGTTTGGTGACGCCGGATAATCTGGACTGGTACGGGCGATTCGCACAGGGGCAGCCCGGCGCGCTGGTGGTCGAAGCGACGGGTGTGCGCGATATTCCGAGCGGCCCTCTGCTGCGGATAGGGCACGACCGTTTTATTCCCGGCCTGCGAAAACTGGTCGAGACCGTGCGGCAGGCGAGCGGCGGTCACACGCGTCTCTTGATACAGATCATAGATTTCCTCTCAGTCAAACGCCGTCCTGAAAAAGTTAAATTCTTCGACCGCTTTTTGAAATTGGAATCTCGTCATAAATACGCGCTGGCGGAAGCGTTTGAAGATGAAAGCTGGCTCGAAAAGGACGAAGCGTTGATACGCGCTTTTCTAAAAGACGCGCCCGAAGAGATTTTGGAGCGCGTGCTGGACGAGCGCGAGTTGGAGTCCTTGCGCTTCGGTTACAGAGAGCGCGTCACGGACATGGACTTGCAACACATACGCGAATTGCCCGAAGTGTTGCCGGGAATTTTCGCTGCCGCCGCCGTGCGCGCACGCTCTGCAGGCTTTGACGGAGTCGAGCTGCACTACGCGCACGCTTACACGATGGCATCGTTCCTGAGCGCGCGGAACAATCGCCCGGACGGTTACGGCGGCTCGCGCCAGAATCGCGCACGGCTTCCCTTAGAAGTTTATGCTGCTGTGCGCGAGCGCGTTGGAAATGATTATGTTGTGGGCGTGCGCTTTCTCGGCGACGAAGTGATCGCGGGCGGCAACCGGATTGAAGACGCAGCTTATTTCGGAGTCGAGTTTGCGCGGGCAGGCTTTGACTATCTTTCCATCTCGAAGGGCGGCAAGTTTGAAGACGCTGCGCAGCCGAAAGTCGGGCATGCCGTCTATCCTTACACTGGACAGAGCGGTTATGAATGTATGCCGACGGTGCGCTCTGACGCGCGCGGCCCGTTCGGGCGCAGCGTTCCGCTCGTCGCAAGCATCAAGCGCGCCGTGGGCGGCGCAGGCTTTCGTACACCGCTCATCGCGGCGGGCGGCCTCACGACTTTCGAGCAGGCCGAAGCCATCCTGCAAAGCGGAGATGCGGACATCGCCGCGCTCGCGCGTCAGGCTCTGGCAGACCCCGACTGGTTCTTAAAAGTGAGGCTCGGGCGCGGGGGCGAAGTGCGCCGCTGCACTTACACCAATTACTGCGAAGCGCTGGACCAGATGCACAAACAGGTAACGTGCAAGCTCTGGGACAGAGTCAATTTGGACGAGCCGGAAATCACTCTGAGCAGCGACGGCAAGCGCAGGCTCCTGCCTCCGCATTGGGAGGATTAATACGACAGCCGCTACGTCAGAACCGCCTGCGGTAGCGGGCGGGTTCTTGCTGGTTGAAGAACCCGCCCGCTACCGCAGGCGGTTCTGACCTCATTAGCTTCCGGCAGCTTCATAGTCAGCGATAAATTTCGGATCGCGCTTTTTCAAATTCTCGTAATCAATCTTTTTGCTGCGCGTCATCAATTTGTAAGCGAAGTCAAAAGGCTCAAGGTGCATGTAATCTTTGACGTTCTCAAAAAAGATTAAGCTCTCGTGAGCGGCTTCCTGATAGGCTTCGATGACTGGCTTGCGCACTCTTTCAAATTCCGCCAGAGCTTCCCTCACATCCCCGAAAGTTTGAAAACATTTGTAGAGCGCGATGGCATCTTCGAGCGCGAGCTTGGTGCCAGAGCCGATGGAGAAGTGCGCAGTGTGCAGGGCGTCTCCGAGCAATACGACGTTCTGATGACTCCAATGATTGTTCCGCACGTTGACGAAATTTATCCACTTGGAGTTGTTCGACAAAAGCTGGCGCCCCTGCAAATCGTCTGCGAAAACTTTTTCCAGATACTCGCGCGTTTCATCCTCAGACATCGCCGCGAACCCTGCGCTTTCCCAAGTCTGCGGGTCGCATTCGACGATAAAAGTGCTGGTCGTCTTGTTAAATTTATAGGAATGCGCGGCGAAGACTCCCGCCTCGCTCTCGCGAAAGGTGAGGGTCAGGCCATGAAACAACTGGCGCGTGCCGTACCAGATATATTTGTTGGAACGCAGGCTCAAATCCGGCTCGAAAGATTGCCGGTAAGTTTGCCTGACAGCGCTGTTAATGCCGTCCGCGCCGACCAGCAGGTCACAGTCTTGAGCCAGCGATTCGATGTCCGAGACTTCTGTGCGAAAGCGTAAACTCACATCCAGCTCACGGCAGCGCGTCTGTAGGATATTCAATAGCTCGATACGTGCGATGCCGGAAAAACGGTTTCCGCGAATCGTCATCTTCTGCCCGCGATGTATGACATCCACGTTATCCCACATCGCAAAGCGATCTGTGATGCTTTGGTGTGTCTCTTCATCATTCTCTTTCAGATAAGAGAGCGTCTTGTCGGAAAAGACCACGCCCCAGCCGAACGTGTCGTCGGGCGCATTGCGCTCCAACACAACGATCTCATGCGCCGGGTCTGATTTTTTCATCAACAGCGCAAAGTACAACCCGGATGGCCCGCCGCCGACGATGTTGATTTTCATACTTTAGATTTTTATGACGCCTGTAATTTGAGCTACCTGTTTTCTCCGCTCAAGGCAGCTTCTAACAGCTCGCGCACATTCAATTCATTCGCCCACTCGCGCAGATAGTCCATATCCAAATCTGTTCCCTGGGTGCCAATAATACCTAATACGTCCGTCCACTGGGCGTCTGAGATTTCGCCGCCAGCACGATACCATTTTAACTTTGCCAAAATAGTATCTTCTGCGGTGGCAACATAAATTCCTTGCTCAATGTCAGGCGCGATTTTTTCTAACTGTCGTCGCGCTAATTGTTGGTGGCTGAAAGCGCTCTCAAGCGGGACGAAAATATCAACCTTGAAGATAGAGTCGAAGTGAATGGCATTAAACGAGCGATGTTGCGCTACGGCACGGCGAACAGCTTGCTCGTCAAGATAGAAATTCTCCTGCAAGGCTGTCACCAGTGGCTCGATCTGTGCAGGATTGATGTCAGCCAAGATGTCCACATCCGCTGTGGCGCGGTACAGGCCGCGCATCGAACTGGCGAAAGAACCGACAACTACATAAGCAATGCCCAATTCTTCAAGCACACGGGTGATTTCAGATAAAACTGCAAAAGGAGTTTCCATGAGCCTTTCCGGCAGGCTGCTCAATAACCTTCCTGCTCAGGATCGAAACCGTAAGCGCGCCTCACTTCATCAGGCGACAATAATCGTGCAATCAACCTGCGCCGCAACTCTTCTTCACTCGCTTGCGGAAAGTGCCGCCGCAAATCCGCCAGCATCAGCTTGCGTGTCGCCTGAATCATCTCACAGGTTAAAGCCAATCGCTTCCAGACGGGCACCTGGCGCATCATCTGAAAGAGCATGTGCTGCGCTTCGGGCGTGGTGTCTGATGAGAGAGGCTGTAACATTTGTTCTGCTGTCATTCCTTCAAAAGCTGGCTTGCGATTACGAGTTTTTGAATCTCGGATGTGCCTTCATAAATTCGCAGGGCGCGCACGTCTCTGTAAAGTCTTTCAACGACGCTGCCGCGCACGAGTCCCGCGCCGCCGTGAATCTGGAGCGCATTATCTATGATGCGACCGGCGGCTTCGGTGGCGTAGAGCTTGGCTTGGCTGGCTTCGCGCGTGACGCTCTCGACGCCTGCGTCTTTCAGGTATGCGGCGCGATAGACGAGCAGGCGCGCGGCGTCAAGCTCCGTTGCCATGTCCGCGAGTTTTTCCTGAATCAGTTGATGCTCTGCGATGGGGCGACCAAACTGTTTGCGGCTTTTCGCGTAAGCGATTGCTTCGTCGAGAGCGCGTCCGGCCATG
>JACMLC010000603.1 GCA_014379795.1 Pyrinomonadaceae bacterium | reverse complement strand
CATCCGCATAGCAGAAGTGCGCGGGCGTGCGTGCGCCGTACAGCACGACCAATTGGCCGTAATCCTCTTTGTGCCTGATCGCGTGGCGTAGCGCGGAGCGCAGAGGGGCAACGCCCGTGCCCATCGCGACAAACACCAAATCTTTGCCCCTCTGCTCATCGAGCTGAAAGCCGTGGCCGACCACGTCAAGCAGCTCCACATGGTCGCCCTCGCGCATCTCATAGATAACGCCGCTCGCCCCTTGTCCGCGCTTGATGAGAAATTCCAACTCCACGTCTTCCGGCGCGCTGGCAAAAGCAAAGTAGGCCGGAGCCTCTCCGCCCGCGCGCAAAATCGCGACCTGTCCGGGAAGGAACTTGAGGCCATGCGAGTCTCCGGTCTCTGCCACCTGCATATCGAAAGCGCGTATCTCGCGCGCCTCGTCGCGGATGCGCTTGATAATCAGTGAATGGGGTTTCTTTTCCATGAATGCTCTCGACTTCTGTTGTTCCTGAAAGCTTACATTCTGTCCATTAGTTGCACAACCATGCGGACAGCCACGAAAGCGTCATAATCCATCAGGCTCAAGAGCGATTTAATGTCTTTAAAGTTTAACCGTGAGGCGCGACGTAAGAAAGATGTGTGTCTTGTTCTTGCACCTATGCTAAAACTGCAATCACACACAAAAGTAACAACGCAAACAGTAATAGAGGCAAACTGCATCCTAACGCCTTCCCAACCTTTCGCTGTCGCCCTGCTCTAGTTAAAGGGATACCTATTTTTCTTGATAACCTTCCCTTCGCTGCTGAAATCCCCGTCGCGCGTTTCCATGAGAATGAAAGTCCAAACTTTTTTCTTCTGCCCATCACAAGAATCCTTTCTATGGCTTATTCTCTAATCTCTCAATCTTCTCTCTTAGCAATCGCACTTCCTCGATTAGTTCCTGAATCTGGCTTTCTTCCTTTTGCTGCTCGACTTCCATAAAGAAGCTTGCAACAAAACCTGTAAACGTGCCGAAGAGTCCAACGCCAGCGGTCATTAGAACGGCAGCGATGATTCGTCCTTCATTTGTAATCGGGAACTTGTCTCCATAGCCAACCGTCGTGATCGTCACAAATGACCACCACAGAGCATCGGATGGGGTTTTGATATTTGACTCCGGCTGGTCCTCAAGATTCAGGATTGCAATAGACGAAAATATAACCATCACAATAGAAATCATCGCAACGGTCGCAAACGTACCCCGTGCGCGGTTTCTGAAAAGATGGCCTAGTAGCAGTTTGGTAGAACGGAAGGCACGTAGGATTCTCAATATCCGAATGACTCTGACTAATCTTCCCCAACGCATAAAGTCAAACATCGGAATACTAGAAATCAAATCAATCCAGCCCCACTTGAGAAATGATGCCTTTGATTGAGCGCGATAGAAGCGAAGAAAGAAATCATAGATGAAGATTAAGCAGATAACAAAATCAATTCTATCTATTAGTTGATTGGTCTCAGGAGAAAGAGGGAAGACTGTCTGAATGAATAGCGCGGCAAGAACATAGATGCTCAAAACTAAAATAACGCATTGAAAGAGAGTCAGCTTAGGAGCAGAGGTTGATTCGCTCATAGAGATTTGCTTTGGTGAGACCGACTAAAACGAAGCGAACTCTATCAGAAGGCAAATAAAAAGGGCAAGGTTTTTAACCCCCGCCCCCTTTCCACGTTATTTATGAATAAACCGGCGGCTAATCAACGCGGCGCTTCGGCTTCTTCATAAAGTCTATCTATCACATCCCGATATTTCTCATCCACCACGCGGCGTTTGACTTTCATGGTCGGCGTCAGCTCGCCGCCTTCGATGGTCAATTCATTTTCAAGGAGGGCGACACGCTTGACACGCTCGTATTGCGCTAAGCCTTCTGTGAGCGAGTCCACCTGTCGCTGGAACAAATCTAAAATGCGCGGGTGTTTGACGAGTTCGGCGGGCGCGCGTTCGGGGATGCCCTTCAATTCCGCGTAAGATTGAACCTGTTCCCAATCGGGCACGATGAGGGCTGCGGGGAACTTGCGCTCGTTGCCGACGAGGACGACTTGATTGACAAAACGCGAGCCTTTGATGAGCTGTTCGATGACTTGCGGCGCTATGTACTTGCCGCCGGAAGTTTTGAAAAGCTCTTTCTTGCGATCCGTGATGCGCAGGAAACCGTCCGCGTCGAGCGTTCCGATGTCGCCGGTCTTGAACCAACCATCCGCAGTGAAAACTTTGGCAGTCTCTTCGGGCTTGTTGTAGTAGCCGCGCATGATATTCGGCCCGCGCACTTCGATCTCGCCGTCTTCGGCGATTCTGACTTCGACGTTGCGGATGGGCTTGCCGACCGTGCCGATGCGATTGTCCTCTGCTCTTCCGGCGGTGATGACGGGCGAAGTCTCCGTCAAACCGAAGCCTTGAACGATGGGCAGCCCCGCGCCGCAGAAGATGTAACCGATCTCTTCAGAGAGGGCTGCGCCGCCGGAGATAAAGAGACGCATCCGCCCGCCGAGTCCCGCGCGCCATTTAGAGAAGACGAGGCGGTTAGCAATCTTATATTTGAGCGCGAGCGTCAGCGGAATTTTCTTGTGATTCAAATCATGCTGCGCGTAACTCTTGCCGACCGCGACAGCCCAGGCGAGAATCGCTGCCTTCGCTTTTCCGTCCGCCGCCGCACGCTCTTTAATGCGCGCGTAGATTTTCTCGAACAGTCGCGGGACGCCGACAAAAACTGTCGGGCGCACTTCGCGGAAATTTTCGCCGACCCTTTCCAGAGACTCCGCATAGAAGACGCTCATCCCGTGATGCAGGTACATGTACATCGCGAGGCGTTCGAGGACGTGCGAGAGCGGCAAGACGGACAGGGACACATCCTGCACGCCGAATGAGAGATGCCCCGAAGAGTCAATCAGGTTCGAGACGAGATTGGATTGCGTCAGCATCACGCCCTTCGGCTCGCCGGTCGTCCCCGAAGTGTAGATAATCGTCGCCAAATCATCAGGCCGGACGGCGCGCTTTAGCTCCTCTGCAAGCTGCGGTTGTTCTTCAGAAAGTTTACGCCCGCGCGCTTCAAGCTCCGCGAGCGAAAGCGCGTTCGCGTCTTCGATGCCCTCTTTATCAAAGAAGATAAATTGCTTTATCTCAGCGCAATCTTTTATCGCTTCGCGAATGCGCTCTAAGGCTGCACGGTTCTGGATAAAGAAAACCTGCGCGCCGGAGTCTTTCAAGATATAGCAGACCTGCGCGGGCGATTGAGTGGTATAAATCGGAACGTCTATCACGCCCGCGAACTGGCTGCCCGCATCCGTCAGAGTCCATTCGGGACAGTTGGCCGACAAGAGCGCGACGCGGTCTCCGCGCCGCACGCCGAGCGCGTAGAGGCCAAGCGCGATGTGGCGCGCACGCAACACCATCTCTTCCGAAGAGATGGCATGCCACGCGCCATCCTGTTTGTAATTGAGCGCGTCCGGTTTCTGGTGCTTCTGCGCGGTATGCTCGAACATCTCGACGAGCGTTGTCGGCTCGCCTTCATTAAGCAGCACACGTTGCCGTTTGATTTCCACGCCGCTCAGGGCTGTTTGTATCGTCTCTTGCATCAGGCGCTCACCCCGTTCAGAAAGATGTCCAGCACTTGATCTCCCATCGGCGCGAGCTTATAACGTCGCTTCGACAGAATCCAGTTCGTCGCCATCTCATCGAGCGCGCCGAACAAAATCTTTGAGACGACTTTGGCATTCAGCCCGGAGCGAAAGACGCCCTCGCGCTGGCCTTCTTCAATCGTCGCGCGAATCAACCCCAGATAGCTGGCAAAGCCTGCGGCGGAAAATTCTTCCATAAATTTAGTAGAGCCGCGCAGCTCTACCTGAAAGACGACGGCGAGGTCGCGGTCTGCGCCGAGGCGTTCCAGATGCAGGTGCGCGATGCGCCGCAATTTTTCGCGCGGGTCACGCATCTCTTCCAACTGCTTGCGCGCTTCCGAAACAGCTTCGTCAACCGTCCGGTCAAAGATAGAATGCAGAATCTCTTCCTTGCTCTTGAAATAAAGATAGACCGTGCCGTCCGCGACGCCCGCCGCGCTCGCGATGTCCGCGACTTTCGAGTTGAAATAACCGTTGCGCGCAAAAACGCGCGTCGCGGCGCGCAAAATGGCCTCGCGCTTATCGGCGACCGGCGGACGATTGTTTGAGAGTGAACGTACTGAGCGCATCATGGACGATTTTGGATTTTAGATTTTGGATTTTGGATTGACAGTCTCTATCTGAAATGGCACATCTCAAATTTCAGATACAAACGGAGGCTGGCAAGCCAGAAATCTAAACTTAATTTTAACGAGGCGCTGCTGAATGGCTATTCATTCAGGAGTGATTTAAGCCTAACCTTAAAGT
>JACMLC010000602.1 GCA_014379795.1 Pyrinomonadaceae bacterium | reverse complement strand
TGCCGTCCGCGACCATCGCGCGCAGGTCGCGATTGGTGGCGGCGACGACGCGCACGTCAATCTTTATCGCGCGCGTTCCGCCGACGCGGCGAATCTCGCGCTCCTGCAAAGCGCGCAACAGCTTTGCCTGCATGCCTATGTCAAGCTCTGCGATTTCGTCCAAGAAGAGCGTGCCGCGATCCGCGACTTCAAACAAGCCTTTCTTCTCCGCGTGCGCGCCGGTGAAGGAGCCTTTTTCGTGGCCGAACAGCTCGGACTCTAAAAGATTCTCGTTGATGGCGGCGCAGTTGACGGCCTGAAACATTTCCGTCACGCGCGGGCTTTGATTGTGTATGGCGCGTGCGATCAACTCTTTGCCGGTGCCGGATTCGCCGCGAATCAGGACTGTAGAGCTTGAGCGCGCGACTTTCAGAATCATCTTCTTGACGGCCTCCATCTCCGCCGAAGCGGAGATGATTTCCAGATCAAGGGCATCGAGCTTTGCCAGTGCGCGGCGAATCGTGTCGAGCAGCGTGTCGCGGTCGTAAGGCTTTTGCAGGTAATCGAACGCGCCGCGCCTCAAGGCTTCTTTGGCTGATTCGATCGAGCCGTGCGCCGTCAGCAGGATGACGATGATGGAAGAGTCTTGAGCCAACAGGTGTTGCAGAAGCTCTATGCCGTCCATCCCCGTCATCATCAAGTCCGTCAACGCGAGATCGAAGCGACGGTCGGCGACGAACTTCAGCGCGGCCTCGCCCGAAGCGGCAGTCGTCACATCGTACCCTTCTGCCGAGAGAATCATTTCCAAGATTTCGCGCTGCGATTTTTCATCGTCAACGACCAGTATGCTTTTGCGAGCCATAAGTTAAGTCAGGAGTCAGGAGTCAGGAGTCAGGAGTCAGAATCAAAACTTAGCTTTTCATTCCGGCTTCTGAATTCTGGCTTCTGGCTTCATCCTTCATCCTTTCTGTCTGTCGGTAAAGTAATCGTGAATGTTGTGCCGCTGCCTAATTCCGATTGTACATCAATCGTGCCGCCGTGATCGTCCACAGCTTTCTTGACGATGGCGAGGCCGAGTCCTGTGCCAGTCTCTTTGGTCGAAAAATACGGCTCGAAGAGATGCGAGATGTTATCGGCAGCGATGCCTTTGCCTGTGTCTGTGACTTGGACGCGCGCCTGTCGTCCTTCGTCTGCGGCGGAGAGCGTGACCGTCAAACTGCCGGGCTTGCCGTCTATGGCTTGCAGGGCGTTGATGTACAGATTGGTAAAGACAGAGCGCAGCGATTCCGCGTCGCCCAAAACTTCGGGGACATCGCCTTGCTGTTCAATGCGAGTTTCGACTCCGTTCTCTGTCGCCTGAACTTCGACCAAGCGCATGGCGTCTTCCGCAGCCATGCGCAAGTCGAGCGGCTGTAAATCAAGTCTGGACGGGCGCGTGTAATTAAGAAATTCAGAGATGCGCGAATTGATGCGCGCGACTTCCACCTTGAGCTGGACGGCGAGCCGCTCGAACGTCTCGCGCTTTGCCGTGTCGTCCGGCGCGAACGATGTGCGCAGGTGATCCAGCGTCAGGTTGATGTAGTTGAGCGGGTTTCTGATCTCGTGCGCGATGGCCGAAGCCAGCCGCCCGACCACCGCTGATTGCTGCGCTTGATAAAGCTGCGCTTCCAGCTCGCGCGTGCGCCCGAGTCCCGCAATCATCTCGTTAAAACGAGAGGCAAGCTGTCCCATCTCGTCGCGCCTGTCCGAACCGGGCACACGAAAGTCTAAATCCCCTGCCGCCACGCGCCGCGCCGAATTCAACAGGTCTTTAATCGGGCGCGTGAAACGCCAGACGAGGATGGCTGTGATGAGCGTCGCGACGAGCATCACGCAGAGCATGTAAATAAGCGGGCGCGCAGCCTGACGATTCCAGATGCCGCCCGGATCGCGCTGGCCTTTCAAGGCCACGATGACATATCTGCGCCCATCCTGAGTTTCCAGAGAAAAGGCATGAGATTCGCCGGGCGCTACGCCCGTCTCGCTGCTGGATGGAAACGGTATATTTTCATCCGTCAAGCGGCCTGCTTGCATCAGGGGCGGCAGCGTTGTCATCTCCTGTAGGTAACGATATTGATATTTACCGTCCACGATTTTCGGTAGGTACTCACCGTTGAGGGTGTCCACTACTCGCCAGTTATCATCAATCACCACGATATTGGCTACGCGCCCGGTCTGCTCGTTAAGCAAAGGCTGGTTTGTCTTGGTACGCAGTTCCTTCAAACGCTCAGTTGACGAAATGCTACTGACGCCGAGCGCGACTCCGGCGATGAGCGCGGCTTCCTGCTGCTCACGATTGCGCCGGTTGTTCTGCCTTGCGAGCAGGTTCAGGTAATACTGTACGCCCAGCGTCGCGATCAGCAGCGCGGCCAGCACCAGCAAGAGCCGCGCGCGAAAACTGTAGAAGATTTTCAGAGCACGCATAAGAATTTTGGATTTTGGATTTTGGATTTTGGATTAAGCAGGTGGCGGCAGTTGCGCATTTGCAGTTCAACCTCAAGCTGCGATAGCACGCCAATCCAAAATCCAAAATCTAAAATCCAAAATATGATTGCCGTTCGTCCATTCAGATGTTATATTTGCAGCGGTCTCAACGCAAACTCCCCAGAGGCCGCCTGACGGGAACTCTCCCACCTCAATGTTAAAGACCGAAGGTCGAAGAAAATTTAGTTGATGCTGAAAGAGTATTTTTAATGCAGGCTCTGAATCCTTCGCATTTTGTCTTAAACAGAAAGTCCGGCGCGCCGCGCCGCAATCTTGCCTGCTCTCCGGCATCAACGCAAACTGTTTCAACCAAGGGCTTGCAGCCAGTTATATCCCCTGCGGGCTGGCCCAACGTTTCCAGATAATATTTACCAGTGAGGCTTTGCCGATGACCCAAACAACTCGTACCCCTGTTCGCGCGCGCATCCTTTTCAGTTTCTTTCTATTTCCAGCCATCATTCTTTTTACAAGCTCATTGCCAGCCAATGCGCAAAGGCGAGCGGCGGCTAAAAGTAAAGCTTCCGCCGCGAGCAAAAAAGCGCCCGCGAAAAAGAGCGCGAGCCAGAAATCTGCGAAAGCCACCAAGGCCGATAAGCGTCGCGGCGTCACGGCCAAGAACGCGCCCGCCAAAGGACGCAACGCTGCCCGCACAGCCAGCCGCGATACGCGCTCCAGCAAAAAACAGACTGCCAGAAATAATCGCCCGCTCTCACGCCGCGAGCGTCAGGCCGCCGCAGCCCAGCGTCGTCGCGAAGCTTTAGAAGCCGCGCGCCGCGCAGAGGCCGCACGTCAGGCCGCGCTCGCACGCCAGCGCGCGGCGGATCAAGCCCTGCGTGATGAAACCGCCGCCAACATCGCGCGCGATGAGACGATTGGCGAGGATTTAGAGATTCGCCGCATCGCCGTCGCCGCGCTCGGCAATCAGGCAGGCTCTGTGGTCGTGATGGACCCGAAGAATGGCCGCGTCTATACGGTCGTCAATCAGGAATGGGCTTTGAGAAAAGGTTACAAGCCCTGCTCGACCATCAAGCTCGTGACCGGCCTCGCTGGGCTTTGCGAAAATGTCATCAATCCGATGATTCCGACTTCGGGCAGGGGCGTTGACCTGACGGACTCGCTCGCCTATTCGGACAATCCCTTTTTCCAGAACGTCGGCGGTCGCGTCGGCTTTGAGCGCATTTTGTCTTACGCGCGCGATCTGGGCTTGGGCGAGCGCACGGGCGTCAATTATCCGAACGAATCGGCGGGACGCGTGCCGCTCTTTAAATCCGGCTATGCGGTCAATCACATGTGCTCGCACGGCGACGATTTCGAGGTGACGCCGATTCAATTAGCGACGATGGTATCTGCGATTGCCAATGGCGGCAACCTGCTCATGCCGCACAGCCCGCGCACGCCGCAAGAGGATGTCAAATTCCAGAGAGTCGTGCGCCGCAAAGTAAATATTCCAGTAGAGACCTTGAACCGGATGGTTCCCGGCATGATCGGCGCGGTTAATTACGGAACGGGCAAAGGCGCTTATGACCCGACGCAGACGGTGGCCGGAAAAACCGGCACCTGTATCGGTCAGGGAAGCTGGCTCGGACTCTTTACCTCCTATGCTCCGGTTCACGATCCGAAGCTCGCGGTCGTCGTGGTCACGCGCGGCTCCGGCGCACGCGGGCGCACAGCCGCTGCCGTCGCAGGGAGAATCTACCGCGCGCTCAACACGCGTTTCGGCACTCCGGCCAACATGCGCTATGCCGCCACTCCGGAAGCTCCGAAACCGAGGAACCCTAATGCTGCCATCGTCAGCGACGAGGCTGAAGCGGACGAGGCTGCCAGCGCAGGAGTTGATCCGACGGATGAGTCGGGCGCGGCGGCAAATGAATCATCGCGCGGCGCTGTCAAGAGCGTGCTGCTGCCGGTGCCTACAAAGTCGAATAAGACAAAGACAGGGACGCCTCCTGCGGATTCAACCACTGCCGCTCCCGCTCCCGGCGGCGCGCAGGATGCACAGAGGCCGCGTCTCGTGATACCTGCACGCC
>JACMLC010000601.1 GCA_014379795.1 Pyrinomonadaceae bacterium | reverse complement strand
GCGCGCCTGTGGGTCGGCGGTGCGACGGCTGTGCGCGCAGAGGGCGGCGGCATCATTCAGGAAGGTCTGGCGCGTCACCTCGCAAACTCGTTTGTGGAAAAACATTTCGGGGGCGAGACGGCTGAAGCGGAACGCCTGCGCCAGCGCGACGCTTTCGCAGCGGTCGCCAAGCGCGATGCGCCGCTGGCTTTGACCACGCCGCTCGATGCCGCTTATCACACGGAAGTCAGTAACAAAGGAGCTATGGTCTGGCGACTCATTGAGCGTGCGCTTGGACGCGAAGCTTTTATGGAAACTTTGCGCGCACAGTTGCAAAGCAAAGCCGTTGACGGCGGTGGTCTCACTCTCGCCTCTTTGCGTGAAGCTTTTGCACTGCGCGGCGGAGAGCCTGTCAAAAATCTTCTACAGTTCGGGCTGGATCAACCGAGCGAGCTTGATTTGGTAATCGGATTGCCACAGCAACGCGGCGGCGAGTGGGTCGTCGCTCTCAGAAATCTGGGCGGGCTTGACGTGTCAACCAGCGTCGTCGCCCTGACCGAAAGCGGCGAGCGTCTCAAAGCGGAGATAGTCGTTCCCGCGCGCAACTTCGGCGAAGCCGCCTTCAAAACATCTGCAAAGCTCAAGCGCGTTGAAGTTGATGCAGAGAAGCTTTACCCGCAGCTTGACTATGCCAACGATTTTGCGCCGCGCTCGAATTCCAGCGAAGAACCTTTGGGCGAAGCGACGCGGCTCTACGTGCGGCAGGATTATGCGCGTGCCGAAACACTGATGCGTGACTTGCTCGCCTTCGCCCCGCACGCCGAAGAAGCGCGCGTGCTGCTGGCTCGCTCATTGCTGGCACAAGGGAAGGCTGAGCAGGCTGAAAAGGAGTTTCGCGCCGCGCTCGACATGCGCGCCCCGACACCTGCCACACAGGCTTGGGCTAATGTGGGCTTGGGCGAGATAAATTTACAGCGCGGGCAGGCCGCTCAGGCTGCGCGTCATTTTGATGAAGCCGTGCGCGCAGGCGGAGAGTACGCTGCGATGCTGGCCGCACGCGCCGGGCGCATCAAGGCGGAAGCCGCAGCAAAGACTGCTCCCGCGCCTGACGATTCCGCGCGCGCTTTCATCGCACAGCTTGACAAGGCCATCCTGAGCGGGAGAAAAGGCGATATTGACGCGATGCTCGTACAGGGAGAATTGACCGCGTTCGCCAAAGGAGTCGTCGGCAGCCAGCCGGAAGTGTGGCAGACGCAGGTCGTCCGCACAGAGCAGCTTGACGCGACGCGCATGGCGGTTGATGTGGCTCTCAAGGTCAAACGACTCGGTCGAGAGGAAGCTGGCCCCGCCGGTTTAATCCTGACGCGCGTCGGCGGCGCTTGGAAACTCGCGGGCGTAGAATTTTTCGAGGTGCGCTAAAAAGCATGTCTGATGCAGATGAGATAAGTCGTCGCGCGTCGCGCATCAAGCTGCTGTTGATGGACTGCGACGGCGTCCTGACGGACGGGCGCATAGAGCTGCTGGCGGGTGGCGACGAGAGCAAGACTTTTCACACGCGCGACGGCCACGGCATAGTGCTCTTGCATCGCGTTGGCTTGAGCACCGGCATCATCTCAGGCCGTTCGTCGAGCCTCGTCGAGAGGCGCGCACGCGAGCTGGGCATGAAGCACATCAGGCAAGGGACTTGGGACAAGATCAAAGATTACGAAGAGCTGCTCCGCGAAGCTGAAGTCGAAACCGCAGAGGTCGCATTTATCGGCGACGACGTGACGGACATCCCTTTGATGGAGCAATCCGGCTTTGCCGTCGCCGTGGCGGATGCCGTCCCCGAAACTCTGGCCGCCGCGCATTACGTGACAACGCTTCCCGGCGGCTTCGGAGCCGTCCGCGAAACCTGCGAACTGATTCTCAAAGCGCAGGGACGCTGGGATGATTTGATGAAGCGATATGTGAAGAGCAAGGATGAAGGCGGAAGGCGGAAGGCGGAAGGATGACAGGCATGCTATTCAAGCTTGAGCCGTTCATCTCAATTAGCATCGCTTGCATGCTTCATCAGTTTTTCCCTTGCGGATAAATTTGACAGCGAAGCTATCGGTTTATTATCTTTCACTTCATACTGTGAGCGGGCGTGGCGCAACTGTGCAGACTAGAGAAAAGGGCAATATTACTGAAGCCAAAATTCTTGCCGCCCTAGTTGATGCGGGCTATTTAGTATCTGTGCCCTTCGGGTCAGGTCATAAATACGATTTTATTATAGATGATTTGACTAATCGCTATCGCGTGCAGTGTAAGACCGGCAGAATCAGAAATGGCTGTCTGGCATTTAATAGTTACAGTCAATCAGGTAACGGTTCTGTTAGGCAAAGCTATTACGGCTTAGCCGATCTTTTTGCCGTTCTGAATCCGCAGACGGGAGAAGTATACTTAGTTCCTGTCGCAGAGTTCGGCTCAACTGGTGTTAATCTCAGATTAATTCCGACTTTGAATGGGCAAGCTCAAAAAATTCATTGGGCAGTTGACTATCTGCTGACATCCCTTTACAGGGCAAGTTGATTTTAAGCGCGAGTAGCTCAGTGGTAGAGCATCTGGTTCCCAACCAGAGGGTCGCGGGTTCAAGCCCCGTCTCGCGCTCCAATCCTTTTTAATTCAAATCAAACAAACTTTTTAACGCAAAAGCTCTGGGGTTGTTTCTGTATGGTGAAGAAACAGCGTGGGTTAGCTTCGCGTATGCTTTTGTTGCTTATTTTATAGGGCTTCATGGCTTTTGCCTCTGATTGCGGGGTGGTGTATAAAGGGCATGAATGTTGCTCTCAAAATCAGTTAAAGTCATGAATGGATGTAGGAGGAAATGAACGTGCGTATCAAACTTTCGATGGGTGTTTGTCTGCTTGCGCTGGCGGGCTTGGGTGTTGGATGCTCCGGCGACAGCGGCAACGCGAATGCTAATGCTAATGCTACGAATCCGACGACCGCAGACGCCAATGTGTCGCCTGCCAATAATCCGACGCTGGCGCAGAATCCGACCGGCACAGACCCGACCCAGACCATGTCTCCCCAGCCGGCTCCGCCCGTCGTGCGGTCTGATGGCTCAGAAGTCCAGACTTCGATGGGCGCGGACGGAGTAGTCACTGAAACTCGTACTTTCAAAAACAACAAGAACGTGACGAAGGTCATCCGCACCACCAACGGCACCAACCGGACTGCGAAGGTCTACAACGCCAAGGGACAGTCCAAAGATTTGCCGAAGGATAAGGTTGAGACTGCCATGGATGAGACCGGCGACGCTCTGGCAGCGGCAGCCGGATGGACGGTCGAGAAGACTAAGGACGCCGCTGCGGCCACTAAGGACGGCGCGACTGTGGTTGGCGAAAAGACTGTCGAAGGAGCCAGGACTGTCGGCGAAAAGACCGCCGAGGGAGCCAAAAAAGTTGGCGAGAAAACAGTCGAAGGCGCCAAGAAGGGCGCGCGGGCTGTGAAAGACGCCGTCACTCCATAAGCTCTCGTGCGTAGGTTGAGCTGAGGACGGCTCACACAACTTAAGTTTTACAAGGCGTGTTTCTTTTGAGACGCGGCGTGAAAGGTGATTTGTCTTTTGGCAAATGCCTCTTGCGCCGCGTCTCCCCGCGTCTGAAGCCTCCCAGCGCGCCACGGTGCTATAATCACGTTGAATAAAATCTAGATTCTGACGGGCAGCCAAACTACAGACCCGTCTTGCCGGATGAGGAGTTTGTTTGCGATGGATACCACACGCTTTACGATTATTTGTCCCTGCTGCGAAGCCACGCTGACGATTGATGCGCAGACGGGCGCGCTGATCTCGCATGAAGAGAAAGCCAAGCCGCTCGCCTCTTTTGACGAGATGGTCAAAGGACTCGATAAGCAGAAACAGTTGCGCGACCAAATCTTCGAGCAAGAGCTTGGCTCGCACAAAGACCGCGAGCGAATCCTGGAAGAAAAATTCCGCGAGGCCATGAAGCGCGCAGACAAGGATGAAGGCAAGCCTTATCGCAATCCGCTGGATATGGACTAAGCGGAAGGATGAAGGATGAAGGAAAAAGTTTTTATTTCATCCCTCATCCTTCCGCCTTCATCCTTGCTTTCCATCGGTTTGTCACATACTTTGAACAAATCGGGGATAAACGAAGTAAAATCAACCGCTTTGGATAGAGCGTCTATTTCCTCCGCGTATCGCATTGCCGGAGTATTTGACCGGATTTAAAGTTCATTTTGGATTAGCTTGCGCTTCCAATCTCGTGTGTGCAACACGGGCATCGGCGGGGCGCATCCAAGCGCGCGAACTGATTTTGAAAACAGTTTGCCCATCCTCTTTAAATTGGAGCCAGAAATTATGCGTCGTATTTACTTAAGCTTGCTTGCCATTTGCGTCGCCGTCTGTTGCGGCGTGCTGCTCGTGCCGCCGCCCACCACCGCGTCTGCGCAGGCCAAAGTCCCGCGTCTTAATTATAAAGAGCGCATGCTCTCGAACGGCATGCGTGTTTTAACGGTCGAAGATCATTCCAGCCCGACCGTCTCGATACAGGTCTGGTTCAAAGTCGGCTCGAAGGACGACCCGGAAGGCCGTAGCGGTTTCGCGCACCTCTTCGAGCACATGATGTTCAAGAGCACCAAGAACATGAAGGCGGAGATGATGGATCGCCTGACCGAAGATGTCGGCGGCTGGAACAATGCTTCGACGTGGGACGACTTTACAAACTATTATGAAGTGGTTCCTTCAAACTATCTCGAAACGCTCTTGTGGGCGGAAGCGGACAGGCTGACCGGGCTTAACGTGGACGAAACGAATTTTAAGTCCGAGCGCGATGTCGTCAAGGAAGAGTTCCGGCAGCGTTATCTCGCGCCGCCTTACGGCAAGCTCTTTTACCTGATAGAGCAAAAGTCTTTCGCCAAGCATCCGTACAAGCGTCCCGGCATCGGCAGCATCGAAGAATTGAACGCCGCGACGATTGAAGATGTGAAAGCGTTTTATACGACCTTCTATCGCCCGGACAACGCGGTGCTGGTGGTCGTCGGCGATTTTGAGCAGAAGCAGCTTGACGGCTGGATTGATAAATATTTCGGGCGGATTGCAAAGCCTGCGGGCGCGATGCCGCGCGTCACTATCAAAGAGCCTGAGCGCGCTTCAGAGCAACGCTTTAACGAATACGTGCCGAACGTTCCGTTCCCGGCGGTCGCCATCACATACCTTGCTCCATCCGTGACCAGCGATGATGCAGCAGCCCTGCGCATCGCCGAATCAATTCTCGGAGCAGGCGAATCATCTAGGCTCTATCAATCGCTCGTCTATGAACAGCAGATGGCGCAAGAGGCTTTCGCCACCGCAGACCTGCGCGAAGACACCGGCCTCTTTATCTTCGGCGCGATTCTTTCGGGCACTAAAAAAGCGGAAGACGCCGAACGTTCCTTGCTGGCGGAGTTGAAGCGCATACAGGACGCGCCCGTCACCGCCGCCGAGCTGGATAAAGCGAAGAGCCAGCTTGTGACGCACGAGCTGCGCGAGCGCGAGACAAGCAACGGCAAAGGCTTTGCTCTGGGACAGGCCGCGACCCTGTACGGCGACCCGGCTCGCGCCAACACCAACGTCGAGCGGCTGCAAGCCGTCACCGCAGCCGACGTGCAGCGCGTGATGAAAAAATATTTTACCGAAACGAATCGCGTGGTCATCAACTACTTGCCTGAATCCATGCGCCCCTCAACGACCGCAGGAGGTGTCCGCAAATGAAATTGAGTCATAAATTATTCGCCCCGGTCATTAGCTTAGGGGCTGCGCTGCTTATCACAGCATCACTCTCAACCACTGCCTCCGGGCAGGAGACGCCTCCGGCTCCGGCAGCCCCGCGCTCCGTCACGATTCCAAAGCCGGTCGAGAAAACCCTCAAGAACGGATTGCGCATCATCGTCGTTGAGAGCGCAAACATGCCGCTCGTCACCGCCGCGTTGATGATTAAAAGCGGCGGCGAAGTGGACGCCGCGCAACTGAGCGGCGCGGCGGACATGACCGCAGACCTTTTGACCAAAGGAACCAAGACCCGCACCGCGCCGGAAATCGCGCAGGCCATCGAAGCTCTCGGCGGCGAGATTTCTTCGGGCGCGTCGTGGGATTCATCCATCGTCACGGTCAATGTTATGTCGCCAAAGATCGGGCAGGCGATGGACATCCTGACGGACGTAGTGCGCAACCCGACGTTCAAAGAGGATGAGATCGAACGTCTGCGCGAGCAGAATCTGGACGGCTTGAAAGTAGCCTTGCGTCAACCCGGTTCTGTCGCCAGCTATGTCGCCGCGCGCGTCGTCTTCGGCGATCAGGCTTACGGGCATCCGCTCGC
>JACMLC010000059.1 GCA_014379795.1 Pyrinomonadaceae bacterium | reverse complement strand
GCGAGCGAGTAATCGAGCGAGAGGAAATCTCCGTTCGTCGCATCCGTCGAGCTATATTCACAGGGGTCGTTGGTATTGTCTCTTTCGTTCAATTGCAGGAGGCGCGAGTTATTGTCCACGCACTTTTCGCGCGTGTCGCGCACGAAGGCCGCGCCAAAGCGCGAGATGCGCACGGCGCGATCAGGCTGCAAGATGGGCTGTATGAGCAGGCTGTTGATATAGAACAGCCGCACGTCTTCGTAAGAGTAGCGCAGGAACAGTATGCTGCGCGTGTCGCGGTCAATGACGCGCTGCGTCTCTATGTTGAAGGTGAAGCGATTGATTGTCGGCTCGCGCACGGTGTTGCCGAACTCGTCTATCGGATTGCCGTTCGCGTCGAGCCGCTGGACGATGCCGAACGTGCCGCGATCAATCGTCGAGCGAAAGAAGCGTGTAATCGTGCTGTCACGCGTGTACTGCGCGGAGATAGTGAGCGGTGAAAATTGTCCTTCGCCGTAACGACGAAAGCGCGGGTCGAAATATTCAAGGCGCACTGTCTGTTGCCTGCGACTGCCGCGCACGCGAAAACCTCCCTGCCGCAAATTGCCGAACAGGTTGACGTTGCGGATGTCCACGAAACCGAGCGGCCCGTTGTCTGTCGAAAAACCGCCGCCGTAGCTCAAAATGCGCGGCTTCAATTCTTCGACATCAATAATCACGTCGCGCTTCTTAAAGCCGGAGGCGGTTTCGCCCGCAGGCTCCGTGCGAATGATGACTTGCCGGAAAGCGTCCGTCGCATACAGCGCACGCTCGCTCTCTGCGATCTGGTCTGCGCGCAAGACCTCGCCCTCTTCGAGCGGAATCGCGCCCACGATGGCGTCCCGGTTGGTAATCACGTTGCCGTTGACGAGAATGCGATTGATAAAAACCTTGTCGCCTTCGTTCCTGATGGTGTAGACGAGGCGCACCTGTTCTTCGCGCTTGCCGTCGGGCAAGATTTTGTCCGGCAGGGCGACGATGGAAAAGTCCAACTGCGCGTCTATGTAGCCGTTGCTCGCATAAAGATTAAGCACGCGGTCGCCATCCGCGCGCGCCAGCGAGCGCGAGAACGGCGCGCCCGTCACAGCCGTGCGCAGCTCGTTGCGCAACTGCGCCTCCGTATAAATTTGGTTGCCGCGCACTTCGACGCCTGCGAGTCGCGTCAGCGGCCCTTCGTTGACGGCGAACGTGATAATCAAATCCTCGCCGTTCAGGGATGCGCCCTGCCGCACGGTGACGTTTGCGCGCCGGTATCCGAGGTCGCGCAGCCGCGCCTCAATCGCGTTCGCGTCTTCTGCCAGAGCCTCGTTGCTCGTGATACCGCGCCCGTAACCGAGGTAAGGAATAAAGCCGAGGGCGTTGGCTTCCTGCGTGCGCAGATCGTCCTTGACATCTTCGATGGTCAACTGGCTCGTGCCTTCGAGGCGAATGTCTGTGAGCTTAAAGCGACGACCGCGCTCGACGTTGTAGGTGACTGTGACCGTGCGCCCGGTCAACTCCGTTGCATTGAGCGTCTCGCACATCTCAGGCGTCCCGTTCTGCATCAGGTCTCCATCAACGGGCAAAGGAGGCGTGACAGTGCAGAAGGCTTCGGGCTGCGCAAAGAAATAACCGTCGCGCTGTAACTTGTTACGCAGTCGCCGCTCGCCTTCGACAATGACAGACCAATCCAGGTTGCCCTCGCGCTTGACGGGCAAGAGGTCGCGCAGCTCTTTTTCCTTGAGCTTCAAAACCGGCACACGCACTTCGACCTTTGGCCCAATCCCGCCCCTCACGTTGATCGTCATCCGGTTGGTTGCGGAATCGAACGAGACCTGAGAGTCTTCGAGCTGCGGCGCGAGATAGCCGAGCGCGATGATCGCGTTGCGGATACGCCCTGTGTCTTCGCCGAGCGCGGTGCGCGTAAACGGCGAGCCGGTTTGCAGTGTGAGCGACGGTCGCACGCGCGCGGCATCAAACCCCTGAATGTTGATGTTGAAAGCGGCGACGCGCGCCTGCACGCCCGGCTTCACGAGATAGGTGATGGTCGCGCGTGTGCCAGATGCGTCGAGCTGAGAAGTGAATTCAACTTCAGCCTGAAAAAAACCACGGTCGCGCAGATAAGCCTGAATCAAATCGGCGTTAGTCCTGAGCGCCTGCTCTGTGGCACGCGCCCCCGGCTCAAGCATGTTAAGCCGCCCGCGCAGCTCGTCTTCGGAAATCGGAGTGCCCGTAATCGCGCCCAGCTCAAGCAAGACCTCCGCGACGCGCGGCTGGCGTTTGATGATAAAGCGTAGCCGCACCGGACGCGTGGACGGTGTCCCGCTCCCCGAAACAGCAGCGCCTTCATCAACTACTTCGACACGCGCATTGGCGACGCGCCCGGAAGTGAAAAGCTCCTGCAAGGATTCGCGCACGCGCACTGCCGCATACTGGTCGCCCGGAACCACGCGCAGCAGCGTCAGAAATTCCGTCTCCGCAACTTCATCGCGCGGGCTACCGTCGAACACAATCTCAATCGCGGCAATCTCCCGCCCCTCGTAATCTCCCACATCCACAGCGGAAGCAGCACGGCACACAAGCGCGCCCTGCGCCAGCACGCACACTAAAAGAAAACCGTAGATGAAGGGACGAAGATTCACACTCAAGCCGAACTCGGAATTCAGGAGTCAGGAGCCAGAAGCCAGAATGATAGGCTGAGGCCGTTTCTCTTCTGGCTCCTGACTTCTGGCTTCTGGCTTCTGGCTTTCAAAATCTCTTCTTAAACCTGACTTCAAAACTGAAATTATCGTTGCGCGACTGAAGGCCGTTGACAGAGCCTTGCTCGTACTGCGCGACGAACGAGAGGCGATTCGAGACGCGATACTCGACCGCCAAGACTTGATTCTGATCCGCTGTCACGTTAGTCGAATAAGTGATCGAAAGATTTTTATTAATCTGTCTTCCGATGGTCAGGCGCGCGGTCGGGCTGGCCCCGCCGCGTCCCGTAATCAAAGGGTCAATCTCAAAACGATTGAGGCCGAACAGCTTGTCCGTCGCGCGCCGTGCCGGAGCGTTAATCAGCGAATCCGTCAAGAGGCTCGCAGCCGTGCCGAGTCCCGTCTGCGCGAGCGTCGAAGTCCCCACGTCACCCGATGAGAGATTGCCCGTCAGCACCAGCGACACCACATCCGCCTGCGGCAGAGCGGGGTCTGAGCGCAGCGTCACGTTCGGTTGCGAGAGCGGCCCGGTCATGTTGGCGACCACCGTGTAACCTTTGATTTCCGATTCGGCCTGAATATTGAGAATCGGGTCTGCGTCGCGCTGTGCGGGCAAGTCAATCAGGGCGCGCGTAATCTCGTAACGGTCTCTGCGAAAATTGAGCGACCCGCCCGTCGCTGTGATGCGCCCCGAAACGATAGGGTCTTCGAGAGGCCCGACGATGCGCAAAGAGACAGAGCCGGTCGTGTCCGCGAGATTGTTGCGCACGACGAGCGCGTCTCGCCCCTCGACGCGTAGATCAAGCTGTGTTGACGCGGCTAAGGTAGACTCGCCGCCGCCCTCTGTCAGCGAACCCTCGCGGCGCTGGTTGATTAAATCCGCCAGCTCTATATCCTGCGTATACTCCGCGCGCCGCAAATTGACTGCGCCGCTGATAATCATTGACAACTGCCCGCCGCCCGTGCGCGAGCCGCCGATTTCCAGATTGGCATCCGCAGTCGTCCTAAAGCCTTCGGGGAACGGCACGGTCACGTCATCCCCGCGCACCGTCAAGCGAAAGCGCGAAGGCGAGAAGCCATCGAGCAGCGCGCCGCCCGTCGCGGAGACGCGCCCGCCACCGATAGTTCCGTTCAGGTAATCAATCTGCGCTTGGTTGGCATTAAAGATGATGCGCCCCTTGACGTTCTGAACGCTCAAACGTTCGTCAGTCACCAGCACAGAGACGGACGCGCCCGCGAGTGATGCAGAGCCGGAAAGTCTGGGCTGCTCAAAAGAGCCGCCGACGCGCACCGCAACGTCTGCCGCGCCCGCGAGAAAGATGTCCGGCGAAAGCCCGTTCAACGCACGCAAATTCAGCTTGCCGTCAACCGTCAGATTTTGTCTGCCGCCTTTGCCGAGCGCCGCCGTTCCGCCAATCACGATGTTTGTGCCGGGGCCTGTAAACTGCGTCTTCTCGAAAAAGATTTCGTTCGATTTAAATTGCACCAGCAAGGGCGAAGTGGCCGAGAGCTGTATGTCTTCGACAAAGACCGTGAGGTCTGAAAACTCAGCCTTGCCCTGCAAGCCCTCTGTGGAAAAATTCTTATCTTCGTCCGTCAGGTTGCCCGTGACGCGCAAAGCGCCGGTCGCACGACCCGTCACGCGCACGCTGTCAGGCGGCAGAAAAACCGCGAACAGCGAAGTCAAATCAGCCTGCGTGAAAGTGGTTTCAACCGTCACCGGCAATCTCTCGTCCGCGAGGTTGACGTTGGCTTTAACAATCTGCGGCTGTCCCAAAAGCCCTGTCGTAAAAGTCACGTTGAGCTGCTTATTTTCCGTGCGCCCGACGAGCGTCAACTCTCCGGCAGGCTTGCCGTTGATAGTGACATCCTTGCCCTCGCCGTCAAAAGTAATTTGATAACTAGAAAAATCCGTGAAGATGCCGGACGCTTTAGCATTCAAGTTAGCAGTACCGGTAAAGATTGGCAGGTTGTTTACATTTTTTGCCAGCGTACGCAACCGCTCAAGCTGTATGTTCTCGCCTTTCGCATCAAGATTGAATGCCAGCGTTTTCGTATCGAGCGTTCCGTTAGCCGTCACGCGTCCGGCGTTGAATCGCGCGTCCACACTCTCCAGATTGACAATCGAGCCGTTAAAGGTCGCACGCGCGAGGATGCTTTCAAAAGGCTCGCCGCTGATTGAGCCTTGACCGAAACGCAAATCTGCGTTGCCATTCATCGCATCGGGCAATCCGGTGAGGTTGACACGACCGGAGAGATCAGAGCGCAGACTGCTCAGGCTCTGGCGCGTTTCCGGCTTAATCAAGGGCAGCGCGGCAATCAGGTTTCCGGCATTGACTTGGTCAAGCGTCGCTTCGAGCGAGATATTATTCTCGCCCGTGCGTGGAGCATTGAGCGCGAACTGAATGCCACCGCCGTCCGGCTCTGTCAATTTTCCTTCGGTCACGTTAATGATTTCGGGCGTGATGTTGAGTCTCGCTGAAAGCGCGCCCAAATTGCGCTCGTTCATCATGAAACTTCCAACCGAAGCGCGCCCGTCAATCGTCGGGTCAGTCAAACGCCCGCGCAAGTTACCGTTAAAGGCAAGCTCGCCCGCCAGCTCAATTCCATACTCG
>JACMLC010000600.1 GCA_014379795.1 Pyrinomonadaceae bacterium | reverse complement strand
TGGTGCGTGAGCTGACGCTGGCGGCAGACCAATTCATCGTGGCGCGCGGGAGTCAGAAAACTGTCATCGCGGGTTATCACTGGTTCAGCGATTGGGGGCGCGATACGATGATCGCGCTGCCCGGCCTCGCGCTGGTCACTGGACGCGCGGAAGTTGCCAGAAGCATCCTGCTTGAATTCGCGCGCCATGTTGATAAAGGAATGTTGCCGAACCGTTTCCCGGACGCGGGCGTCGAGCCGGAATATAACACTGTGGACGCGACGCTCTGGTTTTTTGAAGCCGTCCGTGCGCTGCTCGATGATACGCATGACGAAAAGTTCGTCCGCGATAATCTCTACGATGTGCTGGCAGAGATTATTGACTGGCATGTGCGCGGCACGCGCTATGGCATCCGTGTTGACACAGACGGGTTGCTCGCGGCTGGCGAAGAGGGCGTGCAATTGACATGGATGGACGCGAAGGTCGGCGAGTGGGTCGTCACGCCCAGACGCGGAAAACCCGTGGAGATTCAGGCTCTCTGGTACAACGCCCTACGCGTGATGGAGCAACTCGCACATCAATTTCAGGACGAGACGCGCACGGGATTTTACGGCGAGATAGCGGCGCGGGCGCGTGCGAGCTTTAATCAGAAATTCTGGCATGAAGAGCAAGGGTGTCTTTATGATGTGATTGACGGCGAGCGGCGCGATGCCTCTATCCGTCCCAATCAAATCTTCGCCGTCAGTCTGCCGCACACGATGCTCTCAAAGGAAAGAGCGCGCGGCGTGGTGTGTGTGGTTGAACGCGATTTGTTGACGCCTTACGGCTTGCGCAGCCTTGCTCAAAGCGATCCGCAATATCGCGGACGATACGCGGGCGACGCTTTGAGCCGCGACGGGGCATATCATCAAGGCGCTGTCTGGGCTTGGCTGTTAGGGCCGTTCATCAAGGCTTATCTGAAAGTTCACAGCGAGGATACAGCAGCACGCGAAAAAGCGCGGGCGTGGCTCTCACCTTTTCAAAAACACTTGAGCGAAGCTGGCCTGGGACAGGTCTCTGAAATTTTCGACGGCGATGCGCCGCACGCTCCAAGGGGCTGCATCGCGCAGGCCTGGAGCGTCGCAGAAATATTGCGCGCCGCAGTTGAAGACGTTTACACTCACGAGCCATGCGGCAAATAGTCATCACGCGCAGCGGCGGTGTCGAGGTTTTAAAGCTTCAGGAAAAACCCGATCCTGTGCCGGGGCGCGGCCAAGCTTTGATTCGCGTCAAAGCCTCCGGCATCAACTTCGCGGACATACTGGCGCGGCAGGGTTTGTACCCGGACGCGCCGAAGATGCCGTGCGTCGTCGGCTATGAAGTCGCGGGCGTGGTCGAAGCAGTCGGCGATGACAGCGTGCAAAATCTGGTTGGGAAATCAGCGCTGGCGATGACGCGCTTTGGCGGGTATTCGGACGCGGTGGTGGTTGACGCCAAACAGATTTTTGAAAAGCCTGACAAGTTGAGCTTTGAAGAAGCGGCGGCGATTCCGGTCAACTACCTGACGGCTTACGCGCTGCTTGTGGTGATGGGGTCTTTGCAGGCGGATGAGGCAGTGCTGATTCATAACGCTGGCGGAGGCGTCGGCCTTGCCGCGCTCGACATCGCGAAGAAAATCGGAGCCAGGACTTATGGCACGGCCAGCCCTTCCAAGCACGAATTTTTGAAGGCGCGCGGACTCGACCACGCGATTGACTATCGCACACAGGACTGGCTGCCCGTCCTCAAAGATTTGACGAACGGGCGCGGCGTAGAGCTGGTCATAGACCCGCTCGGCGGCGGCCACTGGAAAAAAAGCTACAAGGCTCTGAGGACGACCGGGCGGCTCGGCATGTTCGGCATCTCGACCGCTTCCGCGAACGGGCTGAAGGGAAAACTGCGGATGCTCAAGGCCGCCGTGCAAACGCCTTTCTTTCATCCTTTCGGGCTGCTCAATCGCAACAAAGGCGTGTTCGGCCTCAACCTCGGGCACATGTGGCACGAGGGCGAGAAGGTCGCCGGATGGGTGCGCGTCCTGATGGAAGGCGTGCAAGACGGCTGGGTTCGCCCGCATGTAGACAAAGCTTTCTCGTTCGAGCAAGCAGGCGAAGCGCACACCTACATCGAATCGCGCAGGAACACAGGCAAGGTCGTCCTCACACCGTCGAGATGAGCACGCCAAACAAAACTCAACCACAGAGACCGGAGAGGCACAGAGAAAGCAACAAACATTTGATTTAGCATTTCCTTCATCTATAGCGGTTTTCAAATGAAAGCGACTGTCTCCCGCAAAGACGCTGGTGGCGCAAAGAAAAGCTCAATCTCTTGCTTTGCTCCACCAGCGCCTTTGCGGGAGATGCTCTTTGCTTAGGCCAAAG
>JACMLC010000599.1 GCA_014379795.1 Pyrinomonadaceae bacterium | reverse complement strand
CGGACGATGCAATCTTTTGGGAGCTTCAAGCCATAACTCGCTTCGCTCAAGCTGGCGCACAGGCTTTAGCTCCAGCCACTCTTCATCTATCTCAAATAGAGCGATGATGCGCCGCAACTCATCGCGAAGCAGCGTGACGCGTTGTGCCAGCGGCTCTATGCTCTGCGCGCGCGCGACGTGGCAGAGTTTTGTGATGTACGGCGGGCGCGTTCTTTTTTCACAGGCACGCGTGAACCAGATAAGCGCGGACGAGAGAAAAGCATCCACGCCGCGCGCTTCGTCTTCGGCGACCGTGCCGGTCAAGGCGATTCTTTCATTTTTCAAATCCAACAAAATCCGCGCGTCGCGTCCGGGCTGGCCGAGCCTTGCGCCCGCGCTCAATCCAACGCGCGCGACTCGCGCGCCATGCCAGACAGCGCAGGCCAGTTGGGCTAAGGTTTGACAGCGTGCGCGCCTTGTCGCGGCCACGAGCGCAGCGATGCTGCCGGCGGAAGCGCGCGGAATCAGCTCAAGCTGTGCGCGCTCTGCGCCCATCCGGCGCGTTGCTTCGAGCAGGAGTTTTTCTCCAGTCCATTCCCAGCCCGTGACATGCCAGACAGCATGCCCTTCATCGCTCAGGCAGGAAAACATCAGGCGTCCCTGCGCGATGCTGAAATCAATCTCGCTCTTGCGCAAAGCGGACGCACGCCCGCTACCATCGCGCGCGTAAATCCATTCCTCTCGCTCTGTGATTAGTTCACAGATGTGCCCGGCTGCCTGCTTGATGGAATCTATGCTGTTCAGTCTCTCGATCATGTAGTGAGGCGCAAAGTTTATAGAACGCGCGGCGTACATTATAATCCCCTCCAAACTTAATGAAAGAGAAAAGAGAGCCAAGATGTTAATCGTAGTCGCGGGGCCTTACTCCGCTCCAACCGCAGAGCAGCGTCAAAAGAATCTGGATGCCATGAACGCCGCCGCCGCCATCGTGCTTCACAAAGGCCACATTCCCGTCATCGGCATGAACGCCGCGCTGCCCGTCGTAGAGCGTGCCAAGCCTGCCGAACCGTATCAAGCCATCATGAACATCTCGCTCGCGCTCGCGGAAAAGTGCGATGCGATTCTGATGATCGGTGAATCTCCGGGCGCAAATATGGAGCGCGAAATTTTCCGGCGCAAGGGTCTGCCGGTTTACAACGACCTGAAAGATATTCCTGATGCTTCTTAGGGGGTTAGAAAAGATTTAAACGCAAAGAACGCGAAGACGAAGCGCAAAGCACGCAAAGAAGCAGACACTTTGCGTGCTTTGCGCGTTCCCTCTTTGCGCACTTTGCGTTTAAAGGTCTTCTCTCATGGTGACTCTTGTTGAAGCACATTTTGAGAGGCTTGGAGCGTGTGCTACGATTTCGTTCAAACGCATGAGCTATCAAAAAAGAATTTCAGGTCTTTCCTTTTGAGGATGTTTGAATAATGAAGAATGTATATCTAGTCGGCTCTGCGCGCACGCCTATCGGAAAATTCGGCGGGACGCTCGCAGAGTGGACGGCTGCGGACATGGGCGTCGCCGTCGCTGTTGAAAGTCTGAAGCGCGCAAAGCTTTCGCCGGAGCAGATACAGGATTCCATCTGGGGTTCTGCGCGGCAGGCGGGCGGCGGGCCGAACGTGGCGCGGCAGATTACCTTTCGCGCGGGCGTGCCGGAGACAGTGCCAGCGTTTACAATTAATCAAGCATGCGGGTCTGGCCTGCGGGCGATAATGCTGGCGGCAGAGCAGATCATGCTCGGACGCGCGCGTGCGGTTTTGGCGGGCGGGACGGAGAGCATGTCGCGCGTTCCATACTATGCGGAGGGCGCGCGTTGGGGAGCGCGGCTGGGCAACGCTGCGCTGGTTGACGGGATGTACAGGGATGGCTTTAACGATCCGCTCTCCGGTCTGGTGATGGGCGAGACTGCGGAAAATTTAGCGCGCCGGTATGAAATCTCGCGCGATGAGCAAGACCAGTTTGCCTTGCGCTCACAGCAGCGCGCAGAGGCCGCCATCAATTCCGGTCGCTTTGATGAAGAGATCGTGCCGCTTGAGATAAAGGGGCGCAAAGGGGAGACGCAGAGTTTCAAGCGCGATGAGCATTTTCGCTCCGGCACGACTTTGGAAGCCTTGGGCAAGCTCAAGCCAGTCTTTGCGAAAGACGGCACAGTGACCGCCGGAAACTCTTCCGGCATCACGGACGGCGCGTCTGCGCTCGTCGTCATGAGCGAAGAAGTTTTAAGAGAATCCGGCGCAGAAGCCGAAGCGCGGATTGTTGATTATGAGATTGCGGGAGTCGCGCCTGAAATTATGGGGATTGGCCCAATCCCGGCTGTGCGTGCGCTGCTGGCGCGACAGAATTTGTCGCTCGATGAGATAGATTTGATTGAGCTGAACGAAGCTTTCGCCGCGCAGGTCATCGCGTGCGACCGCGATCTAGGGTTTGATGCGGAGCGTTTGAATGTCAACGGCGGCGCGATTGCGCTGGGTCATCCGATTGGCTGCACGGGCGTGCGTATCATGACGACGCTGCTACATGAAATGAAAAAGCGCGATGCGCGGCGGGGTCTCGCCACGCTCTGCGTCAGCGGCGGGATGGGGCTGGCGCTGCTGGTCGAGCGTGTATAAATTTGCCACAGAGACACAGAGACACAGAGAAAAGATAGATGGTGAAAAAGGCTCAGAGCATGACTGCCAACTGCACACTGCCGACGGCTAACTGCTTTTCTTCTCTGTGTCTCTGTGCCTCTGTGGCTGAGTTTTGTAAAGGTTCTGTCGTGTAACTTGATTCGATTATTTGCCTTTGGAGACTTCTAATGTATCTTCTATCAATTCCCTTTCAACGCCTGCGCACGTCGCTGATTATTACCTGCGCGCTTGCATTTATTCTTTCCGGCACGGCATGCAAGCGGACGGCTGAGAGCAATG
>JACMLC010000598.1 GCA_014379795.1 Pyrinomonadaceae bacterium | reverse complement strand
TTGAGCACGGAAGCGCGAGCAGATCAAATGATTGGGACGGATTGGGACGGCGGTGCGCTCCCTTATCGAGTCGGCCACAAAAAGCTAGGCATGTGGCTCTTTATCGTGTCGGACGCGCTGACCTTTTCGGCGATGCTGATTGGCTATTCTTACGTGCGCGCCTCCAGCGACCAATGGCCTGAGCCGTTTAAATTCAGTCCAAGCATCATTTTTTCAACCGTCATGACGCTGTGCCTGCTGGCTTCCAGCTTTACGATGGTGATGGCTGTCAAGGCATCTGCGCGGCGCGATTACAAAGGCATCCGGCGTTGGATTATGCTCACGATGCTGGGCGGCCTGATGTTTCTCGGCCTGCATCTTTACGAGTGGAACCACCTGATTCACGAAGGCTTGAGGCCTACGTCGCTGCCCGCAGAGTGGCAGAAGCTATGGCCGCAGGCGTCTTACCTGTTTGGCTCGACGTTCTTCGCGATTACCGGGCTGCACATGTTTCACGTTCTGACCGGTGTGATTTATCTCGGCGTCATTGCTTTAAGAGCCAGACGCATGTCGCATGAGGACGTAGAGATCAGCGGCCTTTACTGGCACTTTGTTGATCTGGTCTGGATGTTTGTTTTCCCGATGATTTACCTGCTGTCGGTTTACAGGCAATAGAGGTCAGACAGCTAAAAGGCTAAAGCGAAAGATTTTCCATTAAGCAGCGGAGGAGGCACGCGAAACAAAAGATGAGTCGCCTTGTCGAATCAGACAAAAACGTGTCGCAGAAAGAAGACGTTATCTTAAACGTCATCTGTGCCCTGATGGCGCTGGTTTTTCTCGGGCTGGCCGCAAGTAATTTCAAATGGGCCGGAGACTTTCTGACGATTGACAGCCTCTTCATGACCTCGGTTTTCATGCTGCTGGCTCTCGTGTTTCTCATCAGCCCTGTGCTCTGGCTGCATCACAATGGTTACTTTAAAAAACTGGTTGGCACGGATACGGACGCCGTGCCGGTTGAGTTGGTGCCGATTCATTTCGAGGGCACGACCAAATTGTTCCTGAGCATTTTGGGGTGGCTACTGGTATTGACGTTGGTTGAGGTAGTGCTGGCTTACTTTAAGGTTCCGGTGATCTGGATGCTGACAATCCTCGTCGGCTTGTCGGTCATCAAAGCCGCGCTCATCATAGCCTATTTCATGCACTTGAAGTTTGAGCGATTGACGCTGGTGCTGACGCTGATTCCGGCGCTGGTCGTGTGCATCTGCCTGTTGCTCATCTTTTTCCCGGACAGCTTCAGGTCGAAAGGCTTGCGCTACGGTGCAAGCAGCGCAAGTGGCACGACGACGCCCGTCGCACCAGAGCATTGAAGAATGTGAGCCAAACCAAAAGACAAATTTTGATGGCGGTGACGGTTTTAATAGCCGCCCTCACTTTCATGTGTCTTCCGGCCTTCGCGCAATGCCCGCTCTGCAAGGTTGCAATCGAAGGTTCAACTCAGTCAGCCAAGATGAGTAAGGGACTTAACCTGGGCATCCTCGTCCTGCTGGTTCCGCCGGTCACGGTTTTCTGCTCAATCTTTATTCTGGCAATCAAACATCGCAACGCCGCTAAAAGTTAATCAGCGACAGAAGGACACCATAGAGAGGGAGAGGAATTCAGCCTCAGAAGCTGTTTGACAAATAGTTTTCTGCGCCGCAAGGCGCACGCGAGAAGGTAGCCAGACGTGCAACGTCTGGTTTGGGAGCCAGTAAATGGTTCGCGCTCTGAAGGAGCGCCAGATATTTCTGCCCGCGTCTTCAACGCGGAAACGATGTGGATTGCGTGTTCCAGACGTTGCACGTCTGGCTACCTTCTGCTGGCCGCTCGCGCGGCCAAGCAATAATTTTCCAAACAGCTAGCATCTCAGATTTGAAATCTTCTAAATCTGAAATCTGAAATCATTTATAGCTTCGTACTCATCTGTGGTTATTTCATCTTCTGAAGTGAGTTGAGAAAACATGATGCAAAGCACCATGCAGGATTGGCCTCTGACGGTGACAGCCCTTTTTAAGCATGGGGCGAAATTGTACGGAGACAGTCAGGTCGCAACCTTTGAAGGCGACCACACGCGGCGCACGAGCTTCGCCGAGGTTGCGCAGCGCATCGAACGGCTTGCCTTTGCGCTCCACAGGCTCGGCATCCGGCAAGGAGACCGCGTCGCGACCTTTTGCTGGAACACGCAGGAGCATCTCGAAGCCTATCTCGCAGCGCCTTCGATGGGCGCAGTGCTGCACGCGCTCAACATACGGCTCTTTCCAGAACAACTCGCCTACGTCATCAACCATGCGGAAGATCGTGTGATTCTGGTAGACGACACGCTCGTCCCGCTGCTCGCGCAGGTCAAAGATGATCTCAAAACCGTAAAGCATTTAATCGTCATCGGCGATGGCGACGCCTCCGCGCTTGGCGACAATGTTATGAGATATGAAGAATTGCTGGCGGCAGAGCAGACGGGCTTTGAATGGCCTGTGATTGAAGAGAAGGCGGCGGCGGCGATGTGTTACACGACCGGTACGACCGGACAGCCCAAAGGCGTCGTGTACAGTCATCGCTCGGAATTCCTGCACTCACTCGCACAGTGCGCGGCCTCATCCTTCGCCGTCAGCGAATGCGACCGCGTCTTCCCGATTGCACCGATGTTTCATGCCAACGCGTGGGGCTTGCCTTATTCGGGCTGGCTCGCAGGCTCTGATTTTTTGATGCCGGGACGTTTTCTGCAAGCAGAGCCTTTGTGCAAGATGATTCGAGAGGAACGCCCGACCTTTGCCGGAGCCGTCCCGACAATCTGGAATGACATCCTGCGTTACGCGGAAAATCATGAGGTTGACTTAAGCTCCTTGCGAATGGTCGTCTGCGGCGGCTCTGCCGTCCCGCGCGCTTTGATGCAGCGATTGCAAGAACGGCACGGCGTCAGAGTCGTGCAAGCGTGGGGCATGACCGAGACAAGCCCGATGGCTTCGATTGCCTGCCCGCCAAAAAACTGCCCGCCGGAGCAGGAGCTTGAGTGGCGCACAAAATCAGGCCGCATCATTCCCGGCATCGAACTGCGCTTGGCGGACGGCGAAAAAGTTTTGCCGTGGGATGGACAGGCTATCGGAGAGATACAGGTGCGGGGCCCGTGGGTCACTGGCGGTTATTACGGCGAAGACGGGTCTGACAAATTCAAGGACGGATGGCTCTGCACAGGCGATGTCGGCA
>JACMLC010000597.1 GCA_014379795.1 Pyrinomonadaceae bacterium | reverse complement strand
GGGCTTGCGCGAGGCGGGTCTGGCGTTGGCTTTATTTCTGTCTGCCTATGCGGGCGCGACTTTTTTCGGTCAATCGGCGGCGCAGCAGGCGCAAACAGCGCCCATTGCCGACAACGAATATCAGGTGGGCGCGACCTTGTGGACACAGACCTCCGCAGAGTTTCGCGCGCTGGCTTATCAATCATTCAACTATGCAAGGCTGCTCTTTGACCGCGACCTGAAGACGAATCGCAGTAAGAAGATGAAGCGCGCGGTGGTGGTTGATGTGGACGAGACTGTGATGGACAACAGCCCGTTTCAGGTCTCGGCTATTTTGAAAAGCAAAGGTTTCACGGGGGCGGATTTTACGGAATGGTGCGAGCGCAGGACGGCTGCGGCAGTCCCGGGCGCGCTTGAATTCCTCAAGTACGCGCATGCGAAGGGAGCGCGAGTTTTTTATGTCACTAATCGCAATTCTGCTGAAAGGCAATGCACGGCGGATAACTTAAAACAGCTAGGCTTTCCGGATGTCAGCGACGAGACGCTGCTGCTGCGCGAGACCACTTCGAGCAAAGAGCCGCGACGGCAGATGATTGCCCAAAAGCACCGCATCGTGCTTCTTATCGGCGACAATTTAAACGATCTGGCGCAGGTCTTTGAGAAGAAATCCATCGCAGACAGGAGCGCCGCCGTGGATCAGATGAAAGACGAGTTCGGCTCGCGCTTTATAGTGATTCCCAATACCATGTACGGAGAATGGGAAGGCGCGGTCTATGAATATAAGAATCTCACGGAAGCAGAAAAGGCTGCCAAAAGAAGAAGCACGCTGAAGGGTTTTTGAGAATTTAACCGCATGCTTTTCTTTGCAGTTAGTAACGTGTAATTGAATTGCTGAGATGAAGAATTGCCACTAGCTTTAGCTAGTGGAGAAGATGAGCAAAATAGCTGTCGGCTTTAGCCTAATCCTTTGGCTAAAGCCAAACTCCTTCTAGCTTGCTTGTCCTCCAGCTAAAGCTGGAGGCAATTCTATGATGGTCGCTTAATAATGTTGTCAGGCATGAGACATCTTAAAAAAAGCCGCGTTGTTATTCTTGCGCTCGCGCTGTTTGTTGTCTGCGCATTGTTAATCGGGATTGTCGTCGCGCAGAAATCTCGTGGGCAGAAGAGAGAGCAGCGTGCCGCGCAAGCGTCTGCACAGGCGCGTTCTCAAGCCTCGCGTCCGCGTCTCGTGTTGCTGATTGTCGTAGACCAGTTTCGCTATGATTATCTGGAACGCTTTGGCGATTTGTTCGCGGCGAATGGCATCAGGCGTTTGCAGCGGGACGGCGCGTCGTGGGCGGAAGCGAATTACGATCACACTCCGACCTATACTGCGCCGGGGCATGCGACGCTGATGACGGGAACGTGGCCGGGCGAGCATGGCATCATCGCCAACGCATGGTATGAGCGTGAGACGGGCAAGCGAGTCTCGTCCGTCACGGATGACGCGACGCTGCTGCTCGGCGGGCGCGAGGGCGAGAAGGGGTCAAGCCCGCGCCGCCTGCTTGTCTCAACTCTCGGCGACGAGCTGAGATTTGCGACCAATGACAGAGCAAAGATCATAGGCATCTCTATCAAAAATCGCTCGGCTATCTTGCCCGCCGGGCGCAACGCCAACGCTGCTTACTGGTTCAGCACGAACACTGGCAACATGGTTTCCAGCACTTATTATTTCAAAAACCTGCCCGCGTGGGTCGAGCGATTTAACGGGACGCGTCCGGCGGACAAGTTTTTCGGCGCGCGTTGGGAACGCTTGCTGCCGGAGGCCGAATACGTCAAGCGCGCGGGCGCGGATGCTCCTGTGTGGGAAGACATCAGCGCCGCGAAAGACACAAACACTTTTCCACACATAGTCACGGGCGGAGCCAGCAAACCGGACAAGGCTTTTTATAACGCGTTCGATTACACGCCGTTCTCTAACGATTTATTGGTAGCGTTTGCGAGGCAAGCTATCGCAAATGAAAGCCTCGGCGCGGATGACGAGACGGACTTTCTCTCCGTCAGCTTTTCCGGCAACGATTACGTGGGGCATCGCTTCGGGCCTTACAGTCATGAAGCGATGGACATGGCCTTGCGCGTTGATCGCCAGATAGCAGAGCTGCTTGACGAAGTCGAAGCGCGCGTCGGATTGCAGCGCACGCTCGTCGCCTTTACAGCGGATCACGGCGTCGCGCCGATTCCGGAGCACGCGGCGGCGACAAATCTTCCGGGCAGGCGCATCAGCAGCACGGATGTTTTAAATGTCATCAGGGCTGCAATCAGGGAGCGTTACGGGCGGAAGGAAGCGGGCGACTACATACAGAGCTTCAAGTATAATAACGAAGACCGCGCAGGCT
>JACMLC010000596.1 GCA_014379795.1 Pyrinomonadaceae bacterium | reverse complement strand
TTCCCTTACGAAGTCATCTCAGGAGGCCGCGCCGCTTTCCCCTCGCACTGGGAATCATTCGAGTGGCTTGAGCGCGCAGGCTTTCGCGTCAATCCGCATCGCGCCCTCTGCCGGACGATTGATGAAGTCATTGCATACTGCAATCAGATGGAGATTGAGCGCGACCGGCTCGGCTATGAGATTGACGGCGTCGTCGTCAAAGTGAACGCGACATTCTTGCAGGAAGAGTTCGGCGCGACGACCAAAGCTCCGCGCTGGGCTATCGCTTACAAATATCCTGCGCGGCAGGCGACGACGCAGGTCGTCTCAATCGTCGTGCAGGTCGGGCGCACCGGCGCGCTCACGCCTGTCGCAAATCTTCAGCCGGTCTTGCTGGCCGGGACGACCGTCGCGCGTGCCACCTTGCATAACGAAGACGAGATCAAACGACTTGACGTGCGCGCAGGCGATTGGGTCTTGATCGAAAAGAGCGGCGAGATTATTCCCAAAGTTCTCAAAGTCATCCAATCGCGCCGCACAGGGGAAGAGACGCTTTATGTCTTTCCAACAAATTGCCCGGAATGCGGCGGCATCATCTCGCGCCCGGAAGGAGAAGTCGTGGCGCGCTGCGTCGCCGCCGATTGTCCCGCACAACGAAAGGCGCGTATCCTGCATTTTGCCTCGCGCCGCGCGATGCGGATAGAGGGTCTGGGCGACGCGCTGGTCGAGCAGCTTGTTTCCAAAGACATGGTGCGCGATGTCGGCGATCTGTATGATTTAAAGCCGGAAGACGTGGCCGCGCTTGAGCGGATGGCCGAAAAGTCAGCCGCGAATCTTTTTGGTCAGATAGAGGCGAGCAAGTCGCGCGATCTGCCGCATCTATTTTACGCGCTTGGCATACGCCACGTTGGCGAGCGGACAGCCGGAATTCTCGCGCGCCACTTTCGCTCGCTCGAACGCCTTCGCGCGGCGACCGTTGAAGAGATGGATGCGATACATGAAATCGGCCTCACCGTCGCAGAGAGCGTCCGCGATTGGTTTGACGATGAAGGCAACGTGGCTCTGTGTGAACGCCTGCGCACTGCAGGCGTTCGCACAGAGCTGGAAGGCGGCGCGCAATTCGCACACGATGAGAATTTCGCGGGCAAGCAGTTTGTCCTGACCGGCAAGCTCGAAACCATGACGCGCGACGAAGCCCGCGCTCTGATCGAATCACGCGGCGGGCGCGTGACTTCGACCGTCAGCAAGAAAACGGATTACGTCATCGCGGGTGAAGATGCCGGATCGAAACTCGATAAGGCGCAAGCTCTGGGGCTGAATGTGATTGATGAAGCCGGTTTGAGAGAGATGCTGGGTTAAGAGCTAATTAAAATTTATGAGAATCAAGAGTATAAATTAGCTGCTTTTCTCTTTGCGTTTCTTTGCGTCTTACTTCTTTGCGCTCTTTGCGGTTAAAGGCTTTTTTAACGCAAAGACCGCAAAGGAAAACTCGCAAAGACCGCAAAGAGTTTCTGCTCTTGCTTGACATGATTTCTGTAATTGAATATGGGAGATAACATGGAAACAACGCAATCTAAAGATAATCTCGAACTTGTCTATACCCTATTTTGTGATGATGTGCGGCTTGAGGTTGGCAACAAGCTCTCTTTGATGGGCGTCTTTCAAAACATTATGGTGCAGCAGCTTCCCGTCTCGCTGATAAAATTTGCGGTCGTCAACCACTGGCGCGGCGAGGGCACGCATCTGTCCGAAGTGCGCGTGCTGACGCCGGACAAAAAGCAGCCCATCGTCGTCTCGCAGCCGACTCCGTTCGAGCTGGCGGCGGGCGGCTTTGCCGACAACATCAGCTTTTTCGTCAATGTTACGTTTCCGTCAGCCGGTCAATACTGGGTGCAAACGCTCGTTGATTCGCAGCTTTTTGATGAGCAACCGCTAGTTGTGACAGACCAGCGCGCTTCGCAGGCGACGATGGATGCTTCTGAAGCCGTGAACTGAAGGAAGATAAAAAAAGTAAAAGGGTCAAAGTGTAAAAAGTTAGTGCGAGGTAAGCTACTCAAAGAGCCTGCGTAGCAGGCGGCAGCGTGTAGCCCCATGCGTGAGCATGGGGAATGACAATGCCAGACATTGTTTGAGCCTGCGTAGCAGGCGGCAGAGATTTGATACCGCAGAGTATCTGTCGCCAGCTACGCAGGCTCTGGTATTGCTGGATGCTGAGTGTCCCCATGCTGGCGCATGGGGCTACACGCTGCCGCCCGCTAACGCGGGCTGGTAATCTCACCCTGCTTACGTCGAACTGATGTTAAAAAGGCCAGAGTGAAGGGAAAGGCAAAAGCAAAGAAAGCTCAGATGCCTTCATGACTTTTGCCTTTTTGCTTAGATTTTGATTTGCGGATGAATGGGATCGAACCATCACGATCTCTCGATCACGGGCTTCTGAGACCCGCGCGTCTGCCAATTCCGCCACATCCGCAAAAGTGGTCGGCCATCAATATACGAACACAGCCGCGCGAGTGTCAAGCGTCTCTACAGGCGTCTTAAAGCCGTCTCAGAATGACGCCGCGCAGGACGCCTGCGAAGCAGCTTTTAAACTTATCCGGCGGCAGGCGACATGGTTGCGAGAGGGCGCGCGTGGTTGTTATAGTGAGCTGTCAAATTCGATTACCGAAAAATGGAGCCGCAGACAGCAGGCATCAACGCCACCTTGAGCGAACGGTTTGAGCAGATCAACCGTCGCATCGCGAGCCTTGCGCGTGACGCAGGACGCCCGCCTGAAGATGTCCGTTTGATTGCGGTCAGTAAGACACACCCGCCGGAAATTCTGCGGCAAGCCATCGAAGCGGGCGCGTGCGAGTTTGGCGAGAATCGCGTTCAGGAAGCCGAAGCGAAGATTGCGGAGGTCGGGCGTGAGCGCGTGCGCTGGCACTTGATAGGCCCTTTGCAGGCAAACAAAGCGCGCCGCGCCGTGCGGCTCTTTGACGTGATACATACGCTCGATTCCGTCTCGCTGGCGCGCCGTCTTGATCGCCTGTGTGTCGAAGAGGGGCGCGATGAATTATCCGTGCTGATTCAGGTAGACCTTGCGGGCGAGGCTACCAAGTCGGGCGTGAGCGAAGAGGATTTGCCGCAACTGGTCGAAGCGGTAAAGGCATGCGAGCGTCTGCGACTGTCCGGGTTGATGACGCTGCCGCCTTTCTTTGTAGATGCAGAGCGCGTGCGCCCCTTCTTCAGACGTTTGCGCGAGCTGCGTGACAAACTCGAATCTGACGGGGCTTTTGATAATCAACGGGGCGCGCTCTCAATGGGAATGAGCCACGATTTTGAGGTGGCGATTCAGGAGGGCGCAACGCTGGTGCGAATCGGCACGGCTATCTTTGGAGAGCGTGCTGCGAACGAATAGTTTTCAGTTTTCGGTTTTCAGTTTTGAGAGAATGCTGTTACTGAAAACTAAAAACTGAAAACTGTCTCTTATCGGATTGTTTTTTATGATTAATGTACTTGCTGCCATTTATCTTTTTATCAAGTATCTGATTGTCATTGCCATCATTTTTGTCATAGCGTTGATGCTCGTGCGCCTGATCATGAATTCGATGGACGTGAATCCTTTTACGTGGGTGGCGATAACGATCAGGCGTCTGAGCGATCCTTTAGTCAATCCCGTGCGGCGCGCTCTGATGGGTTTTGGAGCGCAGGCGAAATATGCTCCGCTAGTCACGATTCTGCTGGCGATACTGCTCGGCTACTTCGCGTTCATGCTTGCTACGGGCGTCTTGAACACCTTGACCGGAGTGTTACTTGCTGCCACCAGCGGGGCAATTATTGCGGTTATCGGTTATCTGCTTTACGGCTTGCTGGCGTTGTACTCGCTGCTGATTTTTATTCGCATTATCTTTTCGTGGGGACAGGTCAGCCACAGAAATCGCTTGATGCGCTTTCTGGTGAACGCGACAGACCCTTTGCTTGTGCCTTTGCGCCGGATGATTCCGCCGCTCGGCGTTTTTGACATCTCGCCCATCGTAGCTTTCATCATCATCTGGCTGTTTCAGGCCGCGGTCGCAGGAACGCTGCTGCGCGGCGCTCGCTTGTCATTCTTCGGTTGAAGGGAAAGCTCTCGTGCTGCTTTGCACGGAACATGATGGCGCGCTCATGTTTACCGTGCGCGTTGTGCCGCGCGCTTCGCGGAGCAAGGTTGTGGGCGAGCATGATGGAGCTTTGCGCGTGCGTGTCGCCGCGCCGCCCGTTGACGGCGCCGCCAACGACGAGCTTGTCAGAACTTTAGCCCGCGCGCTTCGTGTCCCTGTGCGCGACGTGGAAATCACAAGCGGGCACACATCCAAAATCAAACAGGTGCGCGTCATAGGCGCAACTCGCTCCGCGCTCGAAGCGCTGACGGATGAAAACAGCCACAGAGACACAGAGGCACAGAGATAAAAATTAGAATCAAAAAGAGGGGTTGGGTTTTATTATAAAATATGTGAATCAAGAGTAGAAACTCTTTGCGCTCTTTGCGCGATTTATCTTTGCGGTCTTTGCGTTAAAAAAGCCCTTAACCGCAAAGACCGCAAAGAGTACAGACGCCAAGACCGCAAAGAAACAGCAGTTGATTTGTTGCTATCCTTGATTTGCATAAAATTTCATTCTCTGTGCCTCTGTGTCTCTGTGGCATTCTTCTCTCAGTTAGTCCAAATGGCAATTAAGAACGGTTGCGGGGCGCAAAATGCGCGTGATATAGTCCATGCCCGCTCAAAAGCTTTAGTCTCATACCGAAGGAATTTATCGAAGCATGTCCGGACACTCGAAGTGGCATACGATCAAGCATAAGAAGGGCGCGCTCGATGCCAAGCGCGGCAAGGTCTTCACTAAGCTGATTAAAGAAATCACCGTCGCGGCGCGCACGGGCGGCGGCGATATGGCCGCCAACGCGCGCCTGCGCAAAGCCGTCTCGGACGCGAAGGCCGCCAACATGCCGAACGATACGATTGACCGCGCCGTCAAACGCGGCACGGGCGAGCTGGAAGGCGTCAATTACGAAGAGATTACTTATGAAGGATACGGGCCGGGCGGCGTCGCCGTCATGATTGATTCTGTGACGG
>JACMLC010000595.1 GCA_014379795.1 Pyrinomonadaceae bacterium | reverse complement strand
TTGCTTCCGATCTGGCGAAGTAGCCCTGCCGGTAATTGAGGCGAATGTTCTGGCCGCGCAATTCCGGATTGACAATCTCGATCTGGATGCGGCGATAAGAGCCGTCGCGCGCCGTGTTCGTCGGAGCATAAGCGACCAGATATTGCTCGCGCAGCTCTTTTTGAATCTGTGTAAAGGCCGCGCGCAAATCTGCTTCGTCGCGCGGAAAATAGGCGCGGCCTCCTGTGCGCTCGGCTATTTTACGCAGCGCGCTTTCATCCACGCCCCGGAAACGATAGCTGTCGCCGATGCCTATGGCAAAGACCAACGAATCTGCTTTGATCGCGCGATCAATCGCCTCGTCCATCTTTTTCCGGCTCGATGTATCATCGCCGTCCGTGACTAAGATGATAGCCCTGCGCGTCTTCTCGGCAGCCTCTGACATCACTTCCTCCGAAGTCACCCAGACAGCATCCCAGAGCGCGGTTGAGAAAGCGAGATTCTGGTTAGTGCCGGAAATCGGCGGTGTCCCGACCACGCGCCCGTCGCCGATATAGCCCGACGGCGGAGTAAACTCAACCTGTTCAATCGCCTGCCGGAGGCGCGTCACATTTCCCGTCAAACCCTGTTCGAGCGTGACCTCGCCGGTAAACGAGATGACCGCCGCTTCGTCTTTGCCCTGACGCATGATGGCGTCAACAAAGGCGCGGGCGGCGGCTTTTTCATCAGGCAGGGTGCGCTCCTGCGAACGGCTGGTGTCAATCAGAATCGCTATCGTCAGGGGCAGGTCAATCTGTGTCGTGAAAGTAAAAATATCCTGCGGCTGGCCGTCTTCCAGAATGCGTATGTCCTCTTTGCGAAGCGTCGTGATAAAGCGCCGGTTTTTATCCGTCGCCGTAAACAGAATGTTGGTCAGGTCTGTATCAACGCGCACGACCTCATCATCCTGAAGCGCGGCATCATCCTGCTGTCCGGGCGAGGGCTGCTGGCGTGCCGGGGTCGGCTGCGGCATAGATTCATTCGCCGCGCGACGCGGGCGGGACGCATCCTGCGGCGCAGAAGATGTTGTTGTGTTCTGCCCGTGCGCTCCGGTCGGGAGCCATTCGCTGAAGACCAGCATGCCTAACAGCATCACTGCCAGCCCGCCGCTTATTACTTGTTTTCGGTGTGACATATCTACTACTTACTTTCTTAAATTACTAAACGCTGAAACGGTAAGCTCTCGCTCACGCATTTCGCTATTGCCTGACGTTGTCTCTGATCGCAGTGTATCCGCGACGTGTACGCACCTTCCAGCCGTCGCCTTTATTCTTCAGGCGCACCTCGACGTTGCGGAAGCTGCCGTCGTAACGCTCATTCGTCGGCTTGTAAGTGATGACGTATTTAGTCCGCAGCTCTTTCGAGATACGCGTAAAGGAGCGTTCGAGCGCCAGCACGTCGCCGGTGAAAAAGGCCGCACCGCCCGTTTCGGCGCAGAGCTTTTCAAGAATCCGGTCGCCTTCGTCCTTCACCGTCCCGGCTTCGACTCCGGGCACACTGCCCGAAAATCCGGCTTTGGTCGAGATGGCAAAGATAGTGGTTTCCGTGCGCTGCGCGATGTCAATCGCCTCGGCCAGCGTGGCACGGCTATAAGTATCCTCGCCATCGGTAATGATGACCAGCACGCGCAATCCGGGAACGCCGCGCATCTTCTCATCACAGAACTGCCAGACAGCATCATAAAGAGAAGTTTTATCGCCGGGTTTCTTAATGCCCTCAACGGCGCGGTCCAGATCATCGAGCTTGTCCGTAAAATCCTGTCGCAGCTTAATCTCGTGATCGAAGGTGACGAAAGCGACCTTGTCTTTGCGCAGGCGCGTCACGGTGTAGATAAAATTCTTGGCTGAATCTTTCGCGAACTTGAGCTTGCCCGCAGTCGAAGGCGACGTGTCCATCAGCACGCCGACATAAACGGGCAAACTATCTTTATCATCGCGGAAGCT
>JACMLC010000594.1 GCA_014379795.1 Pyrinomonadaceae bacterium | reverse complement strand
TCCGATCTTGCGCTCCGCCATAAACTCTGCGGCCTCTAAGACAGTAGTTCCCGTGACGCGTAATGAATAAGGTTCGCGGTCGCGTATCACGTCCCTGATCGTCATCATCTTCTGTTGATGCCCCTCCTCGCGTGATGTTGTGGCGGACAGGTCGCTATTATACTGATTCCGCCTTGCTCTGAAGTCAATCAAAAAGTTTCACTAGCCGACCAAGCTGGCGGGGCTTCACTATTTTTAAGCGAAGCCCGCGAGCGCATTCAAACCTCTTTGCCGGACGGTGGCTCAGGGCGTCATGGTCGTCGGCACGAGCGTTTGCTCCGGCTGGCCGGGCATCGGTTTCGCCTGAATACCGGCGATATATTCTTTCAGCCCGGCATCGGAATCTTTGTGACGAAACTTATATAATGTCGTCAGCTTCTCCATCCATCCGGCTTTCTGCTGCTGGTATCGCTGCTGAGCCTGCGGGTCGGCCTCAAGATAAGAGATCACTCGCGCATAAGCGTCAATGATCATATCTATGGTTTCGTTTAACTTTGCCGAAGCTGCTGTGGCTTCCGGAGTATTAGGCGTAGCCTTCTCATGCTCGGCGCGCAGCTTTTGTGCATCCTGTTCGCGCAGCAAGGCTATGTAATAATAGAGTGTCGGGTCTTTCTTGGGCTTGCCTTCGTACATCGCGGCTTTCATCAGATACGTCATGGCCTCGCCCGGTATGGTTCTCAGAGACATCAGGCCGATGGAATAATTGAGCCAGCCGAGCGTCTCGTCCCTGGTCGAGGATAAGGGTTTCCAATCCGGCGGGTTTTTGCCGCTCTCGATTAATTGAATAGCCTTTTTCGCGTAGGCTATGGCATCGGTCGAAAACTCGTTATTTCCGGTGGCCGCGTTGAGCATGCCCGCATAGCCGAGCGCGGTCAGGACTTTGATGTTGTCAGGATTGTCCACCAGAATCTGTTTGCCGAGCTGAAAAGCCTCTGCATATTTTTTGTCCTTGTAGACTTTGACCAGCACATCGCTCGGGCGCATCTCTTCTTTCTCGAACAGCTCGACAAATGTTTTAACCTCTGTGGCTTTCGCGTCCGTATCGTTCGGATATTTTTTCAAATACTCTTTTCCGGTCTCGTAGGCCGTCTTCTGCGCTTTGACATCACCGGTCGAGTTCGTTTTAAACTTTTCATACAGGGCGACCTTGTCTTTATCGTTCTGCGTCGCGGCGTTGGTCATAAATGCCGGGACGGATGCGCGCAGGCTCGCGGGCAGCAAGAGCGCCGCCGCGATTAAACTAAAGGTAAGAATGCTTTTCAGCCGTTTCATCATCTGATCTCCTTTAAGCGATAATTCATTAAGCCGGAACGGGGAACGAATCGCGCGCCGCCGCAGCTTACCAGAAGGGCACGTCTTTTAATTGCACTGTCAGGGAATGTGGGGACAATAAGCCGAATCACGCGGCAAGTCAACTTTCGCGCGAGACGTGCGCTTTGATGCCTTCACTGAACGAAAAATTTGCGCGTTAAGCATGCGGCTGAGCCTCTTGCCACTCGACGAAAAAGAACCTGTACTTGTCCGGGTCTTGCAGGGTGACGAAACGCCCGCCCCAGCCTTCTTCCACGGGCGGCTGGACTTCCGCCTGCCGCAGCTTTAATTCCCTGTAGAAAGCGTCTATGTCCGTCACGCCGACAAAGAGATGGATGCCGCGCCCGCGCCGCAGCATCGTCTCAAGCTGCTGCACGAGCGTGATTTTCAAACGCCCTGCGCTGAGGGTCGCCATCGGCGGCTCGGCCAACGGGCTGCTGGTCTCGATTTCAAAACCAAGCTGCTCATGATAAAAAGCTATGGATTCCTCAAGACTATTGACTTCCAGCAAGAGCCGGTCAAGCCCCGTCATCCCCATTCAATTCCCCTCACTCTAAACCGCGCTCAAGAGCAAATAGACGCCATAGCCGCCGCCAAAAATGACAGTCCAGAACGCAGCCTCCTGCGCCACGACGTAACGACGCGCGGGATGGTTTCGCGAGAGCGACTTGCGGATTGCGCCCATCACCGCATGCGCCTGCACGATGCCGACCACGATCATACAAAACGCTAAGAGCGCGAGCGGCCAGAGAAAAATGACATACTGA
>JACMLC010000593.1 GCA_014379795.1 Pyrinomonadaceae bacterium | reverse complement strand
GGCGACGGGCTGGGCGACGGCGTTATTCTCGATGCGTTGACGGGTCAACCAAGCCCTTTTGATCCGACGGATGGAATGCGGCAACTTAAAGTTTACGCGACGGGTGCGCGCAATGCTCCCTTTCAAATCTCAGTCGTTATCGGCGGGCGGCTCGTGCCGTTCGAGTCAATCACCCACTCAGCGCAAACGCCCGGAGTTGATGAGATTTTCTTTCAATTGCCGCGCGATCTGCGAGGCGCTGGCGCGGTCAACCTGAGCGTGCGCGCCGCACGGCGAGACAGCAACCCCGTCAACCTGACTATTGCCGGAGAGTTTAGCCGCGACATATTCATCAACGAGGCTCTGGCAGACCCGCCCGACGGAATCGCCGGAGACGCTAATCACGACGGGGTGCGAAGCGGAACCGATGACGAATTTATCGAGCTGGTCAACGCGCAGGCAGATGATGTCAACATCTCAGGCTGGACTGTGAAGACGCGTGCTGTCGGCGGCACGACCGAAACGACGCGGCATGTTTTTGCGGCGGGCACTGTTATCCCCGCACATGATGCTCTGGTCATCTTCGGTGGCGGAAGCTTTAATCCAAATCATCCGGCCTTTGGAGGCGCACGCGTTATCGCGGCATCAACGGCAGGCGGTCTGTCGCTCACCAACGCCGGACTGACTATCCTGATACGAAACGCCGCTGGAAATCTCATCACGGAATTTTCGTATGGAGGCGCGACAGGGCTTGACGGAAATGCTAATCAATCTCTGACGCGTGCGCCGGATGTGTCTGGAAATTTCATGCTGCACACACAGGCTGCGGGCGCGTTCGGCAGAGCTTTTTCTCCGGGCACGCTTCTTGACGGAACTTTCTTTGCTCCGCGAACGGGACACCTTTCAAGCGTGAGCCTCGCTCCGGCTTCGCGCAACTGCTTTACAGGGCAGCAAGCGCAATTTACAGCCAAAGCTTTTGATCAATTTAACCGGCCTTTACGCTTTCTCAACTTCGCTTTCGATTTATCTAATCCAAGCGCAGCGATGGTTGAAGCCGTGCGCGTAGATCGCCGAACAGGAATCGTAACCGCAACCTTACGCTGTACGAATGCAGGAACAACCGAGCTTCGCGCGACCGCGACCGATGGCATTTCCGCTTTAACCAGTACAGCCGTCATGCTCAATGTCACGACTGCCCCGCCCGTCATCTCTCGCGTCGAAGTCTCGCCCGATTCTTCGATTGTTAATCGAGGCAACACACAGCAGTTCACAGCCAGAGCTTTCGATGCCAGCAATCAAGAGATAAGCGGAGTCGCCTTCGTCTGGTCTTCAAGCAATTCTGAGATAGCCACAGTTGACGCAAACGGACTGGCGCGCGGCGCAGGTCTTGGCAGTGCAGCCATCATCGCAACTACTTCAAACGGGATGGGCGGCAACGTTTCGGGTCAGGCAATTTTAAGCGTGCGCGTGCCACTCGTGATAAATGAAATTCTCGGCGATGTGCCGCCGGACAATCTTGCGACGCCTGCTATTGAAGGCGACGCGAATCGTGACGGCGCGCGAGATTCCGGCGACGACGAATTTTTAGAGCTATTTAACAACTCCGCTCAACCCGTAGACATTTCCGGCATCATCATCGCGGACGCAACCGGCAATCGTTACATTTTTCCCCAAAATACAATTCTGTCGTCAGGCCGCGCCGTGATCATTTTCGGCGGCGGCTCTCCACCAATCAATGACCCCGCGTTTGGCGGCTCGATGATGGTCACTGCCAGCTCGCTTGGTTTGAACGACACAGGCGACACGGTGCAAGTAAAAATCCCCTTGGGCGGAACAGAACTGATTATCGCAAGCATCACCTACGGTG
>JACMLC010000058.1 GCA_014379795.1 Pyrinomonadaceae bacterium | reverse complement strand
CGCACGCAATAACGAAGAGCCGGGTTACAATGCAGTCATAAGTCCTCGTCTTCTTTTTATAGGACATCAAATTTATAAAAGCTTCTGGCCTTGAATCGCCTGTGCATTTGAGAAAATACAAACAGCAGCTATCCAGATTCGTTCGACGGGTCAATCTCTTGCTCTGCCTCTTATCGCTGTGCGTGATACGGGTTCCGGCGTTGGAGGAGCGCGGGCGCTTGTCCGGCGTCGTGCTCGATAGCGAGAACAAGCCTGCGCCCAATGTCGTCCTGCGCATCGTCAATCAAGTGACGAGCCGCGAGCGGCGCATCAAGAGCGGCGGCGACGGCAGCTATTTTGTCCAGCTCGAAACCGGAGCTTATCGCGTCACAGTCCTGCGGCCTTTCATCCTCAAATCCGCGAAGGATAAAGACAACAACGCCTTCACAAAGTTTGCGGCTGGTGCGCTGGAAAACGTGATTATCAGCGCGGGACGCGAAACCAAGCTTGAGATTCAGGTTGAACGGAGCAAAGAAGAATTCGCGGATACAAGAAAGGGCGAGAGGCCGACGGGAGCCGCAGGCAAAGAGAGCGTCCCCTCCGCCCCGCAGACCGAAGCAGACCGCCGCGAAGTCCGCGACCGCTGGCGCATTGGGTTTCCCGAATACGACCGCTATGGCGACAAGGGAGCGCGCGGGCGCGACATCCCATTCAAGCGCGGGCGTTGGTATGACCCTTATAACCAGAGCGTCATCAAGGGCGATTATCCGATTTTAGGCAAAGACAAGTTTCTGATTCTTTCAGCCGTCTCGACCTCCGCGTTCGAGTTTGGCCGCACCCCGAAGCCGACCGATGTCAGCAGCTTCAATCCCGGCAGCGCAGAATTCTTCGGTCGCCCCGAAGCCTTGGCGACGAGCCAGACGATTCAATTCACTTTGGAATTCTTCAAAGGCCAGACGACCTTTAAGCCGCGCGACTGGGCCATTAAGATTTCTCCGACTTTTAGCGTTCCCAATTACGTCAACGCGCGCGAAAACGGCGTCGTCAACATAGACGTGCGGCGCGGCAGAGCCAGAACGGATTCGCACTTCTCGCTCGAAGAAGCTTTTGTCGAAAAGAAGCTGTTTGACGTGAATGCTAATTTTGATTTTGTCAGCGCGCGCGTCGGCATCCAGCCCTTCGTCTCAGATTTTCGCGGCTTTGTTTTTTCGGATAACAATCTTGGAGCGCGAATCTTCGGCGCGTTCGCCAACAACCGCTATCAATTCAACATCGCTTATTTCAGACAACTGGAAAAGGACACCAACAGCGGCCTCAATCGCTTTGACAGCCGCAAGCAGGACATCTACATCGCCAACATCTACCGTCAGGATTTTATCTGGAAAGGTTACACGATTCAGGCGACCGCGCTTTTCAATGACGACCGTGGCAGCAGGCACTTCGACCGTAACGGTTTTCTGGTGCGCCCCGCCCTGATCGGCGACATCAGACCGCACAGAATCAAAGTCGGCTACGTGGGGCTAAACGGCGACGGGCATATCGGCAGAATTAATCTCACGCATTCTTATTACTTCGCCTTCGGCCATGACGAGCGAAATCAGATTGCCGGAAAGCGTGTCAACGTGCGCGCGCACATGGCTGCTGTAGAGGCTTCGATTGACAAAGATTACATACGCTTTCGCGCCTCTTTCTTCTGGGCTTCGGGCGATAAGAACCCGACGGATGAGCGTGCGACCGGCTTCGACGCTATCTTAGATGACCCGAACTTTATCGGCGGGCAATTTTCGTTCTGGAATCGTCAGGGCATCCGCCTGACGCAGACGGGCGTCGGCCTTGTGCAGCCCAACAGCCTCTTGCCGTCTTTGCGCAGCAGCAAGCTCGAAGGGCAGGCGAACTTTGTCAATCCCGGCATCTTTATCTACAACGCAGGGGTTGATGTCGAAGTGACGCAGAGAGTCAAGGCCGTCTTTAACGCCAACTACCTGCGCTTTCATCGCACAGAGCCTTTGGAATACCTGCTGTTCCAGAATCGCATTCGCCACGACATAGGCTTTGATTACAGCCTCGGCGTAGCCTATCGCCCGTTCCTGATTAATAATGTCACGCTGACTTTCGGCGGGGCGTTCTTAAAGCCGGGGCGCGGCTTTCGAGACATCTACACGGACGCGTCGCGCAACTGCCCTTTCCCAAAATTTTGCGAGCCGACGATCATCAGCCCTGAGAGGCCGCTCTACGCGCTGTTCGCGCAGTTGAAGTTGGTTTTTTAGATTCGGTTTCAAGACTTGCCACAGAGGCCGGAGAGACACAGAGATGAAATGATAAAGAAGAAAGATAATAAAATCTCTTTTAATTCGCTCTGTGTCTCTGTGTCTCTGTGGCCTAATTTTTAAGTTTTGACATGAAAAAACTCAGCCAAACCGAACGTCTAAAGTTGACGTTCTGCATCGTTTTATGTGCCGTCGTCGCGGCGATGCTCTGGAGCAGTACAGCATCTCTGTCAAACAGCGAACAGGTAACATCCCGTCAATCAAGCGCAAACGCTCAAACTTCAAATCAATCAACTGCTCAAACAAAGACGCCGGTCGAAGGCTGTCTCGATTGCCACAACAACATCGAGCCGATGCACAAGTACAGGCCGACGGGCGCGCCGCTCGAAAAGTTGGATGAAGGCAAGGACGCGCTGGGATTAAATTGCACCAACTGTCACGGCGGCAATCCCGTTGCAAAAACCAAAGAAGAGGCGCACGTCAGACCGAAGTTCCCGGACGAGTGGAAGCGGGACGGAAAATATTCGAGCGCGAATCCAGAGCGCACAAACACCTTGCTGGCGAAAGAGTCATGGGAGTTCGTGCGCTTTATCAATCCCGGCGATTTGCGCGTGGCGGGAAAGACCTGTAGCAGTTCCGGCTGCCATACGACAGAGACCTCCGATGTGACTCGCAGCATGATGACGCACGGCGCGATGCTGTGGGGCGCGGCGCTTTATAACAACGGAGGCTTTCCGCTCAAAGACCCGCGCTTTGGCGAAAGCTACAGCGAAGAAGGCGGGGCGCAATCCCTGCTTCAAATCCCAAGCCCGACGCGCGACCAGACGCAATTCAAAGGCATCATCCCTTTCTTAGACCCGATTCCGACTTGGAACATCTCGCAACCGGGCAACGTCCTGCGCGTCTTCGAGCGCGGAGGCCGCCGTCGCCTCGAAGTCGGACTGCCCGACAAAGAAGAAGAGCCGGGCAAGCCTGACAAGGGTTTAAGCCCGCGCGGCTTTGGCACGAACAATCGCACAGACCCCGTTTTTCTAGGCTTACAAAAAACACGTCTGCTCGATCCGACGCTCAATTTTCTGGGGACGAACGACCACGCGGGCGATTATCGCTCGTCCGGCTGCACGGCCTGCCACGTCATTTATGCCAACGACTCTAATCCAAAACATGCGGAAGCTTACGCTGCCTTCGGGAACAAAGGAGAATCGCAATCCGGCGACAAAGAAATTCCGCGCAACGAATCCGGCCATCCCATCAAACACCAGTTCACGTCCGCGATTCCGACCTCGCAGTGCATGGTGT
>JACMLC010000592.1 GCA_014379795.1 Pyrinomonadaceae bacterium | reverse complement strand
GCCGCTGCCATGCGATAGCCCAGAGCTTCCAAGTATTCCGCCGCCAATCTCTCGCCGCGCTGACCGAGCGCGAGATGTGGAGCGAGCGTGTTTGATTGGCTATCGGGCATGATGGTGATCCCTTTTCCAAAGTTGTGAAGAAAGAGTTAGCCACAGAGATCACAGAGGCCACAGAGAGAAATATCAAATTCAGGAGTTCAAATTTGAAATCTCCTTTTCCTCTGTGCGCTCTGTGTCCTCTGTGGCAATCATTTCTCTCTTAACTGGCTCTTGCCAAAAGCCTAATTATACGCCGTCGCTTGATTGCATAACAGCTTATCCTTGCGGCGGTTGGCGCGGGCGCGCTAAACTTCCTTTCGCGTGGGGAGAAGATTTGCATGCCTCTGTTTAAAAAGACCTCACAGCCAAAAGTGACAAGGAAGTCTAAAGATGCCGGGTGCAGTAGATAGTTCCGCAGAAACTTCGGAGAGGGAAGACGAGCTAGGTCAAGTGGCTTCGCCGGTGGCGGAAGCGCGCCAAGCTCTGCCGTTGGTCGCCGTCGTGGGTCGCCCGAACGTGGGCAAGTCCACGCTCTTTAATCGCCTGGTCGGGCAGCGGCGCGCGATTGTCGGAGACGAGCCGGGCATCACGCGCGACCGCATCTATGGCGAGGCCGAGTGGAACGGGCGCAGATTTTCCATCGTGGACACGGGCGGCATAGTTCCTGACGATGATGCTTTGATCCCTGCGAACATTTTCAAACAGGCATCCGTTGCGATTGATGAAGCGCAGGCTCTCTTGTGGGTAGTTGATGCGCGCAAGGGCGTCACGTCGCTGGATGAAGAATTGGCGCGGCACTTGCGCGCGACGGGCAAGCGTGTGCTGGTGGCCGCGAACAAGGCCGATGCGGAACGGCTCGAAGCCGACGCGGGAGAGTTTTACAGCTTCGGCTTTGAGGATGTCTTTCCAATCTCCGCCGAGCATAGCAACGGTTTGGGAGAGATGCTGGATGCGCTGGTCGCAGGGTTTGATGAGCCTGCGCAAAATGAAGCGTCCGATGAAGACGCGCCGCGCGAAGTGCGCCTCGCGATTGTCGGTCGCCCGAATGTCGGAAAGTCTTCGTTGTTAAATAGATTGCTTGGGGAAGAGCGCGTGATCGTCTCGCCGGTCGCGGGGACGACGCGCGATGCTATTGATACTGTGCTCGAATCTTCAGGCCACACGTTCCGCTTGATTGACACTGCTGGCATCCGCCGCAAAGGGAAGACCGAAGAGATGGCGGAAAAGCTGTCCGTCATCATGGCGAAGAAAAGCCTTGAGCGCGCGGACGTGGCGATTGTTGTGATTGATGCGGTTGATGGCGTCGCCGCGCTGGATGCAAACATCGCCGGTTACGCGCACGAGGCAGGATGTTCGATCATCATCGCCGTCAACAAGTGGGACGCAGTGCCGGACAAAAAGACCGGCACGCCCGCAGCTTTCGAGCGCGACCTGCGCGATAAGATGAAATTTTTAGAGTGGGCGCCGGTCATTACCATGTCTGCCTTGACCGGGCAGCGCGTAGAGAAAATCTTGCCAATCGTGCTGCGCGCGCACGAAGCGCGCAGTCTCCGTATTCCGACCTCGAAGCTCAACGCATTTTTTGAACAGCATGTCTCGCAGCCTCGCGGCGGCAGCGCGCCCGCTCCGGTCAAAGGCGGCCTCTCGCGCCTGCATGTGCAGTACATGACGCAGATTGGCGTGCGCCCGCCGCGCTTCGTCGTCTTCACGGCGGGCGGCAAACCGGGCTTGCACTTTTCTTACGAGCGTTACTTGCTTAACCGGCTGCGCGAAGAGTTCGATTTCTTCGCCGCTCCCATTCGCCTCGTCGAGAGACATAAACGCAAAAAGAGGGAGTGATAAGTGATGAGTGATGAGTGATGAGTAAGAGCATTTCTCTTCTCACTCATCACTCATCACTTATCACTCATCACCGTTTTTATGCCCGACACCGATTTTGAAAAGCTGTTTGCGCGCATCAGTGACCCGGCCATCGTGACTGACGACGCGGGCGGGCGTGTGTTCGCTTGTAATGATGCTTTCTCCAAAGTGCTGGGGTGCGAGGCGGCTTCTCTGGTCGGGTTTGAGCTGTCCACGCTGGTGCGTGTGGATTCGCGGGATGAGGAAGAAGAACGCACGGTTCTCTTAAAGGATAATGAGGAATTGTGCGCCGTGCAGGTCGAGCGGCTGGATTGCCGTTGGGACGGGCACGAAGCAAAGCTGATGCTGGTCAGGCCGCTCGCGCAGGGAGCGGAAGCTATGGGCGTGACGAGTGATGAGATGAGCGCGCTCTTTGATTACTTGCGCGAGGCGACGGAACAGCTTGAAGTCGTCAATCGCATCATCGCCGCCGTCAATGCCGGACGTTCAATCGAGCAGATGTTCAGCCTCGCCAGCGAGCAGGTGCGCGCGCTCGTCCCGTTTGACCGCGCCTCGATTGCGATTCGCAACGAGGATGGAGAAAACCTGCGCGTCTTCGCCATCTCAGGCCAGCACGCAGGCTCACTCGCCGTCGGCGCGACCGCACAGCTCAGCGGCTCCGTGACAGAGCAGGCACTTGACCGGCGCGAGATGATCGTGATCCCGGAATTATCTGCGGAGAAGCGTTTCAATATTTACGCAGACCTTGAGCGCGAAGGATTTCACTCGGCTGTGTGCTGCCCGCTCTTTTCCACGCGGCAGGCCATCGGCAGCCTGAACCTGACCTCGCGCACGCCGGACGCGTATCAACGCAAACACCTGTTGGCTCTCGAAAGATTGGGGCCGCCACTTGCCATCGCGATCGAGAAAGTTTTGCTGCTCGAACAATCCGAGCGTCGCTCGCGCGAGATGGAATCCGCCGCGCGCAGGGAAGAACTGGCAGGACGCATCGGTCGCCAGCTCTCTAGCTCGCTCGATCCGTCCGCCGTCTTGCAGGAGACGGTTGACGCGCTCGGTCAAGCCTTGAGCGCGGATCGCTGCCATATCTCTTTGTTCGATGGCGGCGAAGACTACGCGCTGGTCAGTTACGAATATTTAGCGCGGCGTGAGGTGGCTTCGCTGCGCGGGCATCGTATTCCTTTGCGCTCAAGCCGGTTCACGCAAGAGGCGCTTGCGGCTGATGCGCCCGTCGCCGCCAGCGACATCCGCGCTCTGGAACAAAGCGAGCTGACGGAGCTTTACGAGCGTCTGCAAGTGCGCGCGGTGCTGGCCGCGCCCGTCATCGTCGGCGGCGCGCATGAAGGCTTGTTGGAATTGCATGACGGCAACGGCGCGCGCGCGTGGACGGAAGATGAAAGAAGACTTGTCGGCGCGGTCGCGGCGCAGGTCTCAGTCGCTCTGACCAACGCGAGGCTCTATGAAGCCACCCGCCACCGGCGCGAAGAGTTGCAGGGGCTTTACAATATCTCGCGCGCCTTCTCCACGCTCAACGACACTTCGGATATTTACGGCAAGCTCACCAAGTCCATCGCCGGTCTGGTCGGCGGCGAGAAATGTTTGCTGGCAACCTATGATCGGCGCGCGCGAGCCGTGCGCGCCGAAGCCCCCGGCTATAACACCCCGCCCGACATGATTACAGGGTTTCAGTTTTCGCTTAATCAGAACAACGGCGGCGGCGCTTACCTGTATCGTACAGGAGAGCAGGAATATCAATATCAAATCGGCGATCCGTTTTTCTCAAACTCTCCGGCTGATGACGAGCGTTTTAATCAGGAGTTTCTCGCGCAGCATGGCGTGCGCTCTGTCCTGATCGTGCCGATGCTTATCAAGCGCGAGCTAATCGGATTTATTTATGTGGCGAATCGTCCGGGCGGCTTTCGCCAGCGCGATGTGCGCTTGCTGGAAATCTTCGCCGCGCAGGCCGCAGAGACCATCGCCAACGCGCGGCTCTTCGCGACGATTCAGGCGCAGGCAGAGCGCGAGGCCATCGTCAACCGTTTGCTCCTGACCCTGCAACAGGCCAGCGACCCTCAGCGCGGCGTGGAGATCATCGTCGAGCGCGTCGGAGAAGTTTTAGGTCTGGACAGATGCGTCGTCATGCTGCAAGGCGAGAACGAGACGCCCAGCTATTACAGCGAATGGTGTGCGGAAAATGTCTTGCGCCTGAGCAACGATGCGGAAGTGCGGGAACGCTCGCCCGTCGGCCACTGGATTCAGGTTCATCGCCAGCCCCTTGTCGTCGCGGACGCTAGCTCCCACAGCCTCGCCGCCGGAGTCGAAGACATCATCGAGCGCATCAACCTGAAAAGCCTCGCGGTCGTGCCGATTATTCATCACGGGCGCGTCATCGGAACCTTGAGCGGTCATCAAACGCGCGCACATCGTCGCTGGGCTGAAGATGATGTTGATCTGTTGACGGCGGTCGCGATGCAGATCGGCGGAACCTTAGAGAACGCGCGCCTCATCGCAGAGCTGAGAGAAGCCAGCCGCCTCAAAGATGAATTTCTCGCCACCATCTCGCATGAGCTGCGCACGCCTTTGACGGCGATACGCGGATGGGTTGACCTGTTGAGCGAAAACCCCGCGCTTGAAGACGATCAGGAATTGCAGGACGGCATCAACGTCATACAGAACTCCGCCGTCTCTCTCTCTCAGCTCATCTCAGACCTCTTAGACCTCTCGCGCATCCAGCGCAAAGTCCTGCGCCTCGATTGCAAGCCGTTAGCGATTAACGAGCCTGTGCTGGACGCCGTCCAGTCCGTCAGGCAAGCGGCGGTCGCGCGCAATCTGGAACTCAAGCTGGAGCTTGGCGAAAATCTTCCGGTCATCAATGCCGACGCGCATCGCCTGCAACAGGTGCTCTGGAACTTGCTGCACAACGCTATCAAGTTCACGCCCGAAGGCGGACAGATCAGCATCCGCTCGCGCCTCCTGGACACGACCGAATACTTAATCGGCGACGATGAAGAGAGTGACCGGAACATCTCGCGCTGGATCGTCCTCGAAGTCTCGGACACGGGCGAAGGCATTCCGCCGGATTTCCTGCCTTACGTGTGGGATCGCTTTCGACAGGCCGACGGGTCTTCGACGCGGCGACACGGCGGCTTGGGCATCGGCCTCGCGCTCGTCAAAGAGCTGGTCGAAGCGCACGGCGGACAGGTCGAAGCCAAGAGCGAAGGACGCGGCGCAATTTTTATCGTGCGCTTGCCTGTAACTTCTGAGAGCGGGAGCGGATTGCGTGCTGATGAGGGCTTAAGAACGCAAACGCCGTGATGCATCTGCGGGCAGAGACGAATCAGAAGGTAAAGAGCGCATCCGTGTTATGATGCGTTTCGCCACAAGCTCATCACAAAGGAGAGTTGCTATGCTTAATCGTGCTTTGACAGGCATCAGTCTCAGACTGCTCATCCTCTGTGTCTTGACGCTCGCCTGCGTCTCGCAGTGTCCGGCGCAACAGGCTAGCAGCTCCCGCGAGCAGCCGGCCAGAGAGGATTGGACGGCGCGTCTATTCGATGAATATCGAGGGCCGCTGGGTGAATGCGACGAAGGCGCACGCCTCGACAATTTCGCTATCGAGTTGCAAAACAGGCCGACGGCGAAAGGCTATATCATCTTCTATGACGGCAAATGGGATTCTCCTGCACAAATTGCCATGCCGAGATACGAACGCGCCCTGGGTTATTTACTGAATACTCGCAGCATGGATGGTGCGCGCGTCATGGCCTTCAAAGGCGGGTTTAGAGAAACACAGACGACCGAATTATGGATCGCCCCCGGAGGCGCGCCCGCGCCTGAGCCGATCAATACGATTACTGTCAGCCTGACCGGGCGAACTTATAAGTTCGGTGTGGATTACTTTTACTTTCCTTCCGATGAACCCGAAATAGTTTATGAGGTGGAAGACACAGAGACCGAGATTGAAGAAGACGCGACAGTGGAAGAGAGTTCTGCAAGCGCGTCGGTCGAAGAGCAAGCCGATATTTCCGGTATTTCCGGCGATGCAATTCAGCCGGAAGAGACTGAAGAAGTAACAGAAGAAGAAATTGAAGAAGAAGAATCTGAGGACGATAATCTTTCGTGGGCTTCGGAAAGCTACAGCAAAGCCGTCAAGGACGAACCGGGCGCGCGCGCCTGTATTATCTACTATGCAGATGACAGGGGAACAGACCTCGATAAATTGAAAGAGATCGTCGAGACGGGTAAGAATCTGCTCGTGGAAAAATTCGGTCTCAAAGCCAACAGCATCGAGACGATTTATGGTGGATATAGCAGCTCTCCCACATTAGAACTGTGGGTCGTGCCGCGTGATGCCTCTTTGCCTACCCCATCTCCACAGGAGAGGCCGGCGAAAGTGTCGGAAGAGCAAGCTGGAATCAACTCGGAAAATGCCTTCAAGAAAGCCCTCTGGTGTCATGTAAAAAATGGTGGAATATGATTTAGCCATCCCCGCCAACAACTATAACTTTCCCGGTCAATGAATCAACAGTCAATCGCTTTCGACATCGTCGCGCGAGACGGCGAGGCACGGACAGGCGTCCTGCGCACACGCCGCAGTGTGATTGAAACTCCCGTCTTTATGCCTGTCGGCACGCTCGGCACGGTCAAGGGCACGCGTTTTGAATTTCTGGAAACAGAGCTGGATGCGCGCATTATTTTAGGGAACACATATCACCTGTGGCTGCGTCCGGGCGCGGAGACGGTGCGCGAGTGCGGCGGCCTGCATCGCTTTATCGGTTGGGAACGCGCGCTCTTGACGGATTCAGGCGGCTTTCAGGTTTGGAGTCTGGGCGCGCTCAGAAAGATTTCGGAAGAAGGAACAAAGTTTCGCTCGCATGTTGACGGCAGCCCGCGCTTTCTCTCGCCCGAAGTTTCGATGGAGGTGCAGGCCGCGCTCGGCGCAGACATCGTGATGGCCTTTGATGAATGCGCGCCGGGTCAGGCCACACACGAAGAAGCCCGTGAGAGCATGGAATTGACGGCGCGCTGGGCTGCGCGCTCGCGTGCGCGTTTCGATGCGTTGCAAGAAGAAGGAATGGACAGTGGACGCCTTGAGCCGCGCGACGGATTGAGCGGCAGGCAGGCTCTGTTCGGCATCGTGCAGGGCGCATCTCATTTAGATTTAAGACGCGAGAGCTTACAGCGCACCGTCGAGATAGGCTTTGACGGGTATGCTATAGGGGGCTTGAGCGTCGGCGAAGAGAAGAGCGTGATGTACTCTGTCATCGAAGAGATTGCGCCGCAGATGCCTCTAGCGCAGCCGCGTTATCTGATGGGCGTCGGGACTCCCGAAGATTTAATCGAAGCGGTCGCGCGCGGCATTGATATGTTCGATTGCGTGTTGCCGACGCGCAACGGTCGCACCGGTCAGGCTTTTACGACGCGCGGCAAAATCAATATCAAGAATGCAAAGTATGCGCGCGACACGCGCCCGCTCGATGCGGCTTGCCCTTGCTCTGTCTGCCAGCGCCACACGCGCGCGTATCTGAGGCATCTTTACCTGACGGGTGAAATGCTTGGCGGCATCCTGCTCACGCATCACAACCTTGCGTGCTTCCTTGACACTATGCGGCGCGTGAGGCAAGCTATCCGGTCTGGCGATTTCACGCGATTTCGGCGGGAGTTCTTAGCGCAGCTAACCAGCGATTCAGAGTAGTCGTAAGGTTAAGCCGGGCGGCATCGCTTGTGTGAGGGGATACTGCTCGCGTGTGTTTTCCAGCGAGCATGCGATGACTGCCGGATAAACTGCGCTTTCGGATAAACCAAACTATAGACGCATAATTGAATGACACAATTTATTCCATTAATCCTAATCGTTCTGGTCTTCTATTTTCTAATCGTTCGCCCGCAGCAAAAGCGGCAGCGTGATCTTCAGGCGTTGATTTCAAACCTGAAAACAGGCGACCGCATCATCACGACCGGCGGCATTATCGGGACGGTCACACAGATGCGCGAGACGAGCCTGCTGATTAGAAGCGCGGATAAGTCAATCATCGAAATCGCACGCTCGGCTGTCGCCGGGATTCAGGGAGAGGAAGAAGAAAAGAAGTGATAAGTGATGCGTGATAAGTGATGAGATAAAGATTTTTCTTGTCACTTATCACGCATCACTTATCACTGTTTTAAGTGTTATGAAGAAAAAGAATCTTTTACAGCGTGTCATTATTATTTTAATCGTCACGCTCGCCTCGCTTTACATCGTGGTGGGGCCGCGCCATCGCCCGACGCGACAGGATTTCACATGGAGCGGCGTCAAAAATAATCTCAGAAATAATATTCGTCTGGGTCTCGATTTGCGTGGCGGGGCGCATCTGGTCATGCGCGTCAAGACCGAAGAGTATCTGAAGAAGCTGGCAGAAGGTAATGCACTGGCTGCCGAGAAAGCAGCCAAAGATAAGGGCTTGCCCGTGACGGGCGCGCGCGCAGATGCCTCCGGCGGCAGATACAGCGTCGTCCTTGAAACTTCGGATGCCTCGAAGCTCGCTGAGATCCGCGCGGCTGCGGAAGAGAAAACAGACCTCGGCGCTGCTGATGTCTGGTCTGCCTCGACCAGCGGCAACAACGTGACTTGGAGCATCTCTAAGACGGCGCAGAGCGCGCTGAGCGAGCAGGCCGTTGAACAGGCGATGAAGATTATTGACAGCCGCCTCAACGCCACCGGCGTGGTCGAGCCGGTTTTGCAAAGGCATGGCGCGACCGGCTCGAATCAGATTCTCCTGCAAATGCCCGGTATCGAAGACCCTGAACGCGTCAAAAAACTCATGGTCGTCGAATCAAAGCTTGAGCTGGTTCATGTCATCAGCCCGCCCAGCCCCGCGCCGATACAAGAGTACGCGACTGAACAGGAAGCCGTTCAATCTCTGGGCGGCACGGTGCCAACGAATCGCAGGGTCGTAGAGTATGCCAAGCGCAATGATGCTAATGTCCCAAGTCAACCGCCCGCTGACCCGAACGCGAAAAAGCCGTCGAGCTATGTCGTCGTAGAGTCGCCATCGGTCGTTGACGGCAGCGAATTGCGCAATGCTTCGGCAGTTTCCGCAAACAACAGCCCGGACGATTATCAAATTCAGTTCTCGCTCAAGCCGACCGGCGCGCAGAAGTTTGGTACATGGACTGCCGCGCATATTAACGAATACATGGGCGTGCTGCTCAACGACAAAGTCGAGTCCATCGCCTACATCAAGTCGCAGATTTCCGACTCGGGAGAGATTAGCGGAAACTTTACCAAACAGTCTGCCGACGATCTGGCCTTGACGCTGCGTTCGGGCGCATTGCCCGCTCCGATTCAATATCAGGAAGAACGCACGGTCGGCCCCAGCCTCGGCGCAGATTCGATTCGTTCAGGCGTGACGGCCTCTCTCGTCGGTCTCATCCTCGTCGTGCTGTTCATGGTCTTTTATTACAAAGGCTCTGGCCTGAACGCGATGGTGGCATTGCTCCTGAACATGCTTATCACTTTGGCGGCGATGGTGCTCTTCGGCGGCACGATGACCTTGCCCGGCATCGCCGGTCTGATTCTGACCATCGGTATGACCGTGGACACCAACGTGCTCATCTTCGAGCGTATACGCGAAGAGTTGCAGACGGGCAAGACGGTCGCTTCAGCCGTCGAGCAGGGATTTGCGCGCGCCTTCGTGACCGTCATTGACACGCACGTCACGACCATCGTGTCTTCGATGTTTCTGTTCGTCTTCGGCACAGGCCCGATACGCGGCTTTGCCGTGACGCTGGTGCTTGGCTTGCTCGCCAACCTGTTTTCGGCTGTCTACGTGTCGCGCACGATTTTTATCTGGCTGCTTAATCGTAAAGGCAGGCAGGCGGAGACCATTAGTATTTAACAACGGTGATGAGTGATAAGTGATGAGTGATAAGGAAAAGCATCTCTCTTATCTCATCACTCATCACTTATCACTCATCACTTTTTATAGCTATGATTCAAATTTTCCATAAAGTTAATGTCGATTGGTTGGGCAAACGCAGGATTTTTCTGGTTGGTTCAGTCATCCTATTGCTGGCCGGGCTGGGGTCTGCGATGGTGCGACAACTGGTTCCGGGCGGCACGGAAGCCTTCAATCTGGGCGTGGATTTCAAGGGCGGCACGGTCGTCACCGTGAAATTTAATCAACCTGTCTCGGATCAACAGATTCGGGCTGCGCTGGTGCAGCACAGCATTGGCGAATCAGTCGTGCAGCCAACCGATAAACCCAACGAAGTGCTGATCAAAGTCCCGCAGCAGGGAGAGGCCGCGCCGGGCGAGGTCGAAGCCCGGGCACAGGTTGATAAGGGGCGCGATCTGGTTGTCAAAGCCTTAGAAACTTTCGGCCCGGAAGGAAAGAACGGCCAGCCCGCCAACTGGGCTTACGAGATTCTACAGACCGAAGCGGTCGGGCCGGTCGCCGGTCGCCAGTTGCGCAATCAGGCTATCGCCGTCACGCTGCTGGCGCTGGTGGGCATGCTGCTCTATATCGGTTTTCGCTTTGAATGGACATACGGCGCGGCGGCTGTCATCACTGTGTTCCACGACGTGCTGGTGACGCTGGGCTTCTTCTCTTTCTTTCAGTGGGAAATCAGTTTGACGGTCATCGCCGCGCTGCTGACGCTGGTCGGTTTTTCCGTCAACGATACGATTGTGACCTTTGACCGCGTGCGCGAAAATCTGCGCCTGCGCCGTCGCGATACGCTCTATAACATTACGAACGAAGCGATCAACCAGACGCTCTCGCGCACGGTCATCACAGGCGGCTTGGTGTTCCTCTCCGTCCTCGCGATGGTGCTCTTCGGCGGCGAAGTCTTGTGGGGATTCTCTATCGCGCTCTTCATCGGAATCATCACCGGAACGTATTCGACCATCGCTATCGCCAGCCCGATTATGGTCTGGTGGCAGCAGCGCGTGGAGGCTGCAAAACTGCGCACGCCGTCATCTCCAAAGTCAGGCGGGACGGCAGAAAAGCGCGGCGCTCCGACACGCACGCGCAGCCCCAAGACAAGCGGCGGCGTAACGGGCGAGCCGCAGGGCGCGGTGCGTTCCTGATTTGTAAAAAGATATTCTTTTACGCTTGACTTTCAACTGGTTTGCGGCATAGACTGCCCGCGTTGCTGGCCAATTAAATATTGTAGAAATCGCGCCCGCGTTTCATTGATGTTAACGGAGCGGAGGCGCGGTGGTCTATGTTGATGTGGCCGGCAATTTGTGTCATTTCTCGCGCGAGCGGCTGGGCTATATACATCACGACAAATTTCTAACTTGTCGGATCGCCGCGACTTCCCCCATCTATTTTTTCTATTTATTTTTAAGCGGGCATCCAAGCGACGGCGTTTGATAAGCAATCATCGGATTTACGGATTCGCACCCTGATCCTTTTGGCACCGGAATAGGGAGGACTAACAACCATGTTCGAAAACTTAGTTGAGTCTACTTCGCATAAGGACGACCTCGCGCGGAAAGGCTCTTTCATTCTCGGCACGATAGCTGTGTACGCAGTCTTTCTGACAGGCGCAGCCATCGCGAGCATCATGTTTTTTGAAGCGCAACTGGACAGCCAGAATCTGGAGTTGACCACGCTGGTCGCGCCGGTTCCGATTCCGCCGCAGGCGCAGCCCGATAAGAACGAAGAGGCTGCTAAGCCGACAAAGGCGACCACCGATCAGGCCGTGGACACGCGCCGCGAACTGATGGCAGACACAGACCGTCCAGACCTCGTGCCCAAGGAAGTGGCTACTAAATCCAGCAACGTCGCTGTCATGCGTAAAGGCGTCACGACCGTGCTGGGCGGCTCTGATTCTAATGCTGCCAGCACTGGCGGCCCCATCGGGACGGGAGGAGGCGTGCCGGGCGGAGGCGGCCCCTCGACCGGTAACGTCGTGCAGATGGACGAGCCGCCGCCCCAGCCGACGCCTAAACCGAAGCCGCCCGCAGTTATTTCCGGCGGCGTGTTGACGGGTAAGGCTGTCAGCAAGCCGCAACCGGCTTACCCGCCGATTGCCAAATCTGCTCGCGCTCAGGGAACTGTCACCGTGCAAATTCTGGTGGACGAGTCGGGCAAGGTGGTCTCGGCCAGCGCCGTCAGCGGCCATCCGCTGTTGCGTGCGGCAGCCGTGCAGGCAGCTTATCGCGCACGCTTTTCGCCGACGCTGCTATCGGGTCAGCCGGTGAAAGTGTCCGGCACGATCACCTATAACTTTACGCTTCAGTAAACGAAGTCAAGCGCGGCGACCGCGACGGGCATTCCCACAAACTCAAAAAGAGATAGGGATGCCCGCCGGACTCCACGCGCTCACATTAGCTTTTGTGCAATAAAAACCTTTTGGAGGGGTTTACCGTGACCATCTTAACAACTCTTCTCGGAATGAAAGCCCTGAGCTTTCTCGCTTTTTTGTGGCAGGAAGCAGCCGCCAGTCCGGCTGCCAGTCCGGCTGCCGGTGATGCCGCCGGTACATTTACTATCACGGAAATGCTCAAGCACCTCGGCGGCGTTGCCCTCGCGGTGGTGATTATTCTGTTGATTATGTCTGTGTATTCGATTGCGATTATGGTCGAGCGCTTTCTGACCTACAGGGCTGCCAAGCAGCAGTCGCGCCAGTTTGCGCCGCGCGTCGCACAGGCTCTGAAGAATGACCGCATCGAAGAGGCCATCAACATCAGCGACAAGCATCGCAAGTCGCATCTGGCAATGGTCGTCGTCTCCGGCCTACAGGAATTTCGCGCGCACGAGCAATCGTCCGAAATTTCAGGCGACGAGATCGAAGCCAGCAAGCGCGCTCTGCAACGCGCCATCGCGATCAAGACTGCCGAGTTCAAGCGCGGATTGTCCGGCCTTGCGACCATCGGCTCGACGGCTCCGTTCGTCGGGTTGTTCGGAACCGTGTTCGGCATCATCAACGCTTTTCAGGGCATGAAGAACGCCGAGTCAGCCGGTATCGCGGCGGTCGCGGGCGGCATCTCCGAAGCTCTGTTTACGACGGCTCTCGGCATCGGCGTGGCGATTCCGGCGGTGTGGCTCTTCAACTACTACACGAGCAAAGTGCAGGGCTTCGTCGTCGAGATGGACAACTCTGCTTCCGAGCTGATTGACTACTTCTTGAAGAACCGCACGCGGCAGCTGAAACCCTAAGGCGGCCTTCGGCAGACGGACATTCTGAAGACGCGTTCGCGCCCCGCCCCGCGTGGCAGCGCGAGCGCGCCCCTCGGCGCCCGTCCATGTGTAAGCTGTCCGAAAGCGTATTAGAAGGAGATAAATTATGGGAATGGCCGCTAGCGCAAACGAATCCGATCTCAATTCAGAGATTAACGTTACGCCAATGGTGGACATCATGCTGGTGCTCTTGATCATCTTCATGGTCGTCACGCCGTTTTTGCAACAGGGCGTCACGGTCGCAATTCCGCGCGACATGAACAGCCCGGATGTTGATCCCGCAATCATCAAAGAGTCTTCAGTCGTAATCTCAATCCCGAACGATGGTGAATACTACATCGGCAAAGACAAGATGGATAAGAGCGAGTTGGGGCCGAAGATTGAGAGAATGATGAAGAACAAGTCGGACGCCGAGCGCATCGTCTATGTCAAGAGCGGCGTCGGCGTCACCTATGGCAGCGTGGTCGAGGTTATCAATATCGTCAGGGGACAGAGTATTGATAAGATAGGACTGGTCGCCGATAAGAAGAAGAAGGGCGCCGCTCCTGCTTCGTAAGCTACCGGAAGTTTGATACAGGAAGCTCGGGCGCTCGCGCCATTCGAAAGCAAGACGCGCCCGCTACTATTTCGACAGAGGAGTTTTTTTATGTCAATGGGTGCTTCAGGTGCGGGCGGCGATGATGCCGTACCCTATATCAACGTTACGCCTCTGATTGACGTGCTGCTGGTGCTGCTCATTATCTTTATGGTGGTGACGCCGCTCAAGCCGAGCCGTTTTGAAGCCAAGATTCCGACAGAGCCTGATCCCAATCAGGACATGAGCCAGATCAAGCCGAATCCTTTGACGCTCGTGGTCTCGATTTCCAGTGACCTCCAGCTCAAGCTGAATCAGGACGGGATGGGGTCGGTCAATGATACGGCTACGCTCAGCAAACGTCTGTCAGGACTGTTTGACCAGCGCAAGAAAGATAGGGCTTTTCGCACCGGCACAGAGGATGTCGAAAAAACCGTCTTTGTCAAAGCGCCGCGCTCGCTCAAATACGGCGATGTGGTGAAAGTTATTGATGCAATCAAGGGGGCAGGCGCAAATCCGGTCGGCCTGCAAATAGACGATCTGGCGCAGTAAAAGCAGTGACGAGTGATAAGTGACAAGTGACAAGTAAGAACCCGGTTTTTCTTGTCACTTGTCACTTATCACTCGTCACTTAAAACATTGGAGTGATGAACAGATGAAACTCTCTCAAGCCAGGCTGGCTCTCTTGATCCTGTTTGTGCTTGTCTCAACCTCGGGTTGCGGCGTCATTAATCGCATTCGCGCCAAGAACGAATTGAACGAAGCCGCGCGTGCTTACAAGGCCGGAAAGTTTGCCGAGGCGGAACAGCATTCAAAGAAAGCGTTGGAACTCGATCCCAGCCAGAAGACGGCTCCGATCTTTATTGCCCGCTCAATTCACCAACAGTACCGCCCCGGCGTTGATACGCCGCAGAATAAACAGAAGGCCGTCGAGGCGATTGAAGCCTACAAAAAAATTCTGGAAAACAACCCGGCGGACGAAGATTCTTACAAAGCCATCGCTGCCTTGTACGGCGTGCTGGACGAGAATCAGTTGCGAGATTGGATTATGAAGCGCGCCAGCAACGAGTCTGTGGATGGGCCTAAACGCGCTGAAGCTTACACCATTTTGGCGAGCAAGGATTGGAACTGCTCATACCAGATTACGGAGCAGCCGGCCAATAAGAAGACTGAGATGAAGGATGGCAAGCCGGTCATCATCTTTGTCAAGCCGAAAGACCAGAAGGATTTCGACACCGCACAGCAGTGCATCGCGCGCGGGATGGAAGAAGCGGAAAAAGCCATCAGCAACGATCCTAACAGCGACTCGGCATGGTCATTCAAAACCAACCTCTTGCTGGAAAAAGCCAAGCTCGCGGAGATGGACGGCAAACCGGATCAGAAGGCCGAGTTTACCAAGCAGGCCGACGAGGCTTTGAAACGCTCTACGCAATTGAGCGAACAGAATCAGAAGAAGAAGGAAGAAGAGGAGAAAAACAAACCTCAGAAACCGCCCGCCGGTTAAGCCAAACGGCAATTATTCTATCGCCGCCAAAAGGGATGCTCGTAGACAGCGTCCCATCAAAGCATTTCATCTCAGGTGATGCTCGACTTTCAGGTCGGGCATCACCTATTCTATTAGGGTGAAGGGGATAGGGTGTAGGGTGTAGAAAAAGCTTTCTTGAGCTACACCCTACACCCTTCCCCCTACACCCTTGTAATTATGATTCGCATCGAAGACATACTCGAAAAGGTAGGCCACAATCATCAGGGGGCAGACCTTGACCTGTTGCGTCGCGCCTACTTTTTCTCTGCGCGCGAGCACAAGGGTCAAATGCGCGCGTCGGGCGAGCCGTATCTGGTGCATCCGCTCGAAGTCGCCAATATCCTTGCGGATATGCGTCTTGACGAAGTCGCGGTCTCGACCGGACTCTTGCATGATGTGGTCGAAGATACGCTCGTAGATTTGGAAACGATTCGACAGTATTTCGGCGACGACGTGACGGGCCTCGTGGATGGCCTGACGAAGATCGCGCAGATCAGCAACATCTCGAAAGAGGAACAGCAGGCCGAGAACGTGCGCAAGATGGTCTTGGCGATGGTCAACGATGTGCGCGTCGTTTTGATTAAGCTGGCCGACCGCCTGCACAACATGCGGACACTGCATTTTCTCAAGCCTGAAAAACGGCAGCGCATCGCGCAGGAGACGATGGACATCTACGCTCCGATTGCGCATCGTCTCGGCATGGGTAAGATACGCGGCGAGCTGGAAGACCTCTCCT
>JACMLC010000591.1 GCA_014379795.1 Pyrinomonadaceae bacterium | reverse complement strand
GCGTTATCGCACGATTGATACCTACTCGCTCGGCATGAAGCAGCTTGCGAAATTGGCGCAGGCGCTCGTGTACGGGCCTAAGCTGATTATTCTTGACGAGCCGACCAACGGGCTTGACCCGCCGACGCGGGCGCGCATGATTCGCCTCATCCGCGAGATACGCGACAGCGGACAGGCGCGCCTCATGCTCTCTTCGCACCTTTTGCGAGATGTCGAAGAATGCTGCGACGAAATTCTGATTTTGAAGGATGGCTACATCGCCGCGCATTGCGACTTGGAAGAAGAGCGCAAGTCGAATCGCAAGTTTCTGGAAATGGAGATGCGCGGCGACACGCACGCTTTCGTCGAAGACATCGGCAAGCTCGGCTGCGAGTACGCGCTGACGGGCGACCGCAGATTAAAACTCGTGCTTCAGGATGATTTCGAGATACGCGACCTCTATCGCCTCGCCGCCGAACGCGACGTGCAGATTCGCCGCTTAAATTATAAGAAAGATTCGCTCGAAGACATCTTTCTCAAAGCGATGGAAACCAACGGACAGTCCCAAGTCCCAAGTCCCAAGTCCCAAGTTGGAGTCTAACTCTGAAACTGGAACATGGAATTTGACTTGGGACATGAGACTTGAGACTTGGGACTTTTCTTATGGCCGTTTACGAACACACATATAAGCGTTATGCAGGAGAGGTGACGCCCGCTTGGTCGCGCTTTCTGATTATCCCGCGCCATGCCTATCGCGGTGTTTTCCAGTCAAAAATCTTTGTCGCGTTCTTTGTCGCGTGTTTTGTCTGGCCGCTGGTCTCGGCGATTCTGATTTACCTGCATCACAACGTCAACGCGCTCGGAATTTTGCAGGTCAACATCAATGAGCTGGTGCCGATTGACGGGTCTTTCTTTCAGACGTTTGTGTCTGTGCAGGGGTCGTTCGCGTTTTTCCTGACCTTGCTGGTCGGGCCGCCTCTGGTCTCGCGCGATTTGACGAATAACGCTTTGCCGCTTTACCTGTGCCGCCCGTTCTCGCGCGCAGAGTACGTGATTGGCAAGATGTCTGTCGTGCTGATTCTGACATCTTTGATAACGTGGATTCCGGGCTTGCTGCTCTTTCTCTTTCAGTCGTACCTGCAAGGCGGCGGATGGTTGACCGCGAACGCGTGGATTGCGTATGCCATCTGGAGCGGAAGCTGGGTGTGGATTATCTTGCTCGCGCTGCTCTCGCAGGCGATTTCGGCGTGGGTCAAGTGGCGGCTTGTCGCCAGCGCGATCCTGCTCGCAATCTTTTTTATCCCTTCGATTGTGGGCGAGGCCATTAACAATCTTTTTAACACGCGCTATGGAAATTTAGTCAGCCTCGGCGCGCTGATCGGAAATATCTGGGCTGGACTGTTTCGCAGCTTCAAGCCGATGGACAGCCAGATCGTAGAGTTTCGCAACGGGCGCGTCGTCAGGCAGATAATGCTGGCGCAGCCTCCGATTTGGAGTCATTGGCTGGTGTTGTCTGTCATTTGCTTGTTCTGCCTGTGGCTTCTCTATACCAGAGTCCGTGCTTATGAGGTGGTGCGTGGATGAGTGAGATGACGGACAACCTGATCGTCTTTGAGGATGTCTCCAAATTTTACGGAGAGATTCTCGGCGTCAATCGCGTCAACCTTTCGATTGCGCCGGGCATCACGAGCCTCGTCGGGCCGAACGGCTCCGGCAAGACGACGCTGATGAATCTGATGACCGGCCTCTTGAGGCCGTCGAAGGGGCGCGTCAGCGTCCTCGGCACACAGCCCTACCAACCCGAAGAGCTTTTCCGCAAGGTCGGTTACTGCTCGCAGTTCGATTCGTTCCCGCGCGGCATGACCGGGCGCGAGTTCGTGCGCTCGTTTCTCACAGTGCATGGCTACAGGAAAGAAGAGGCTGAGGAGTTGACCGTCAAATCGCTTGAGCGTGTGACGCTGATGGACGCGGCTGACCGCAAGGTCGCAGGCTACAGCAAAGGCATGCGGCAAAAGGTGAGGCTGGCGCAATCAATCGCGCACGGGCCGCGCGTGCTGATTCTGGATGAGCCTTTGAACGGGCTTGACCCG
>JACMLC010000590.1 GCA_014379795.1 Pyrinomonadaceae bacterium | reverse complement strand
GCCGAAGATGAGCAGTAGGTAAATGGGATGCTGCTTCTGCTTCTCAACTTTGCGCGGAACGAAGCGCAAAGCGAAAAACGCAATCGTCCAAACGACCAGCGCCCCGACTTTTTGCAGCAGGAAATCCCTATCCATTCGGGCGAAGCTAACAGATGCGAGGTAAGCCAAGAGAGGCAACGCCAGCGCCCACGCCAGCGCGCGGACAGCGAAAAGATGGCGGCGAATGATGACAGGCAAGCTATTAAAAACTTTGGAGAGCCGGTTTGCACGCTCTTCAGAACGAGCATCAACGGGCTGCGCCAAATCCACATGCGCTACAGCTTGCTTGTCATCCGTTGCGCGCGACGAATCATCCGGCACAGCTTTCTTTTCATTGGCTGCCAATCCGAGACGAATCCCGCCGATTAAAGCTGCGATGGTGACGGATGCGGCAACGGCGTAAAGCTTGGCAAGCTCGCTGGTGTCGAAAGCGATAGCAGTGAGAATGAATTTAAAAATAACGAACGCCCCCGCAAGGCTTCCCAGCAAGAGGTTCAGCAGAAAACAGGCGCGCGCCGGATTAGCAAACCTCGCAGCCACAGTTCGCGCCAGCTTAACGATGATAAAAATCGTGGTGAAGATCAGCAGGTAAGAAAAGATTCCCCAGCCCGCGACCACCAACGCTTCGCCGCGACTCATTTGTAGCGTGCCCTGCCCGCGAAAACGCAGGAGGCACATTCCCGCATACATGATTGCCAGAAACATTGCCGCCAGTGCAGAGTCGCACAGGGTCAGAGAAGGCCGTCGGCTTTCTGTCTCCCACTTTCGCTCGGGCAGACGCTGTATAAAATCTATCGCCGCCAACCAGAGCAGGGGAAAGAGCGCAATCAAACTCCAGCGAAAGCTCTCATTATTATTTCCGAGCGCAGGCAGCAGCGGTGAGAAAAAGAGCCAGCCGCCGAGCGCAAACTGTGAGACGAGAAATCCGATGGCAAGCCTCTGCGTTTGCGGACGCCGCACGGCCTGCTTCAAAGTCAGGCTGACCAGACAGAGCGTCACCAGATAAAAAAGCGGGTGATACTTGACGACGAAGGGCAGCCAGGGAATCAGCTCGCCTTTAATCACCCAGTGATAGGTGAAAGGCACAAAGGAGAGCAGGCAGTAGAGCGAAGTGAAGAGCAGCAGCAGCGAGAAGGCGAGCCGCCCGGTGAGAAAAAAAACAGGATGCGCCAAGATCATGCCGCGAGCAGACGGCTGGCTGAGGATGTTGACAGGCGTTTGATTGACTATGCTGCTCATAGTTTTCTTCGAGGTGTGATGCTATCAAAAAAAAATACGGGGGCAGAAGTGTGAACTCCGGCCCCCGGTTTTAGTCGAGTTGGGTGATTAGCTATTAGTTGCCGGTGGAGACGAAGGTGGCGGCAGTCAAGCAGCCAGCTCTGTCGGCCTGCGCTGTCAGATCACCTGCGTTCAGGTCGGCTCTCATGACGCCGTCTTCGATCATGCAGAAGCGACGATAGCCGGTTCTGATAACAGCAGCCGTGGAAACCGGAGCGCTGCTGATAACGAAGTTAGCGGGAGCGGTGGCGGTCGCGGCATTCGGCACGGTCACGAAGTTGTAACCGCTCTTCTGTCCGCCGCCCAACGTGGCGTCAATCAGGTTCTGGCCGCTGAGGACACCCAAGTTAGCAGCAAATGCGCCGCCGCCCTGTGTGGCCTGATAGGTGGCCTGCGCGCTGTGAACGTTGCGGACTGAGGACTGCCCAGAGCCTTCATTGGCTGCGCGCTTGGAAGCGAGGAGGTTCGGGATGGCGATGGCGGCGATGATGCCGATGATCGCAACCACGATCAAAAGTTCGATGAGAGAGAAGCCGTATTGGCCTTTATTCTTTTGCATTTCTATTCGGTGCTCCTTGACAAGATGTTTGTGGAATTTGGAATTTCTTTCGCGCCACCGGCTTCGTCTCAGGCGTGCGTTGCCGCGCTCTGCGCGATGCTGTCAGGTGCTTGTATTACAAGCCCTGTGCCAAGCAGCCCGAAACAGGCCGGATGGAGTCAGCGAAAGCGTTTTTCCGGCGGTTTTCCTTGAAAAGCCGTTTATTTCTGTGCGAGGCATGCTGCGCATAAAATGTCTGTTTACAGTTTTCGTCAGGTAAAGAGTGACGGTTTTTGTCAGAATTGAGGTGTGGGCAAGAGGTGAGGACGAGTGTTTGTGTAGCCTGTGAAGCTCTTTAATTAGAGGTGGGAGACATGCTGCCGACAGCAGCTCTGTCCGGCGGAGTCGTGGCAATATCCGTATCGCCTCTGAGCACGCCGTCTTCCGCGATAGCGAACCTGCGCGTGCCTGTGCGGAAGGGAATGACAGTGATGCTGACCGGCATGGCGACGGCATAAAACTGCGCCATATTGGTTGAGGTTGGCGCGATGGGAATAGCCGTGAAGTAGTAACCGCTCTTTTGGGTGGTCAGTGAAGCTCCGTCGCCGCCCAGCGTTTCGTCAATATAGTTATGGGTTCGCAAATCAGCCATCGTTCCGAACGATCCGCCGCCCTTGCTGGCCTGATAGTTGGATTGGCCGCTTTGAACAGTGCGCAAAGAGGATTGAGCAGAGCCTTCGTTGGCGGCACGCTTTGAGGCGAGGAGATTGGGAATGGCGATGGCTGCGAGAATGCCGATGATGACGACGACGATTAAGAGTTCAATCAGGGAAAATCCGAGTTGGGAGTTTTGTTGTTTCATATTTCAACCGAGCCTTCTTTTGAACAGGAAATTGGAATCGAGAATATTCTCGCGCTCAGGTGCGTCTCAGGCTCACTTGCCGCGCTCTGCGCGATAAATCTAACCTCTCCCTCAACAAATCGCGTGCCACACGCACGGACTTTAGCGAGTTAAAGAGTTAAGCGAATTTTGGTAGGATTTTCGCGAGAAAGGAGACGGTTGGGCGATTCATTTAATCATCGCGCTTCAAGGCAATGACAAATTACGGCAGAGCCTTTATTGCGGTCTGCAATTGAGTGCGACTCAGGTCAGAACCGCCTGCGGTAGCGGGCGGGTAGTGCTGACATAAGAAACCCGCCCGCTACCGCAGGCGGTTCTGACACGCTCGCTGTGCTGAACTTCAGGCACGCAGCAAATCCTCCTTTAGCTCTTCTTCAGTGAGTTGAAAGGTCGCGACGTTATAGTCAGATAACCTGCTCAGAAAAACAGCGCGCGGCACACCGGCAAGCGACGCCGCCGCGCCAGAAGACAATTTGCCTATCTCATACAACTTGACGGCAGCAGCAAAGCGCACGGTTTGAGCCGCCTCTTCCGGCGATTGTTTGAGGGCGATCAATGCTTCTTCGGAAATTGGTAAAATTACTTCGTGCATATTCTTGTCCTTTATTACTCTTTCCGAAGCTCTTCGATGGCCTCTTATTCAGCCGCGCCGCGCGCAGCAGAATCGCGTAGCTGTGCGGTCATGCCGCGAATGCCGTGTTTGTCGAGGAGGTGGCGCAAGGAGCGGACGGAGAGATGCAAGAGTTCCGCCGCGCGCGTCTGGTTGCCGCCGGTTCTGTGCAGGGCTTCGAGGATGTAACTCTTTTCCAGATGATCCAGATGCGCTGTGATGTTGAGTCCTTCATCCGGCAGCTCGGAGGCGGAGGCAACGCGCGACGGATTGTAATTGGTGACGGCTTCGGGCAGGCGATCCGTCTGAATCGCTTCGGTGCGCTCAAGCGCGACGGCGCGCTCGATGGTATGCTCAAGCTCGCGCACGTTACCCGGCCATGTGTAAGCTTCCAGCAAGCCCAAAACCTTTTCGCTGACGGTGAGCGCGCGCCCGGTCTCGCGACAGAATTTTTTAACGAAATGCTCGACCAGCTCTGCGATGTCTTCTTTGCGCTCGCGCAAGGGCGGCAGCTCAATCGGAATCACAGAGACGCGATAGAACAAATCTTCACGAAAACTTCCGTCCTTGACCATCGCCGACAGATTGCGGTTGGTGGCGGCGATGACGCGGGTGTCAATCTCTGTTTCATCGTGCGCGCCGACGGGGCGCACCTTGCGCTCTTGCAGGACGCGCAGCAGCTTGACCTGCATGGCCGGAGACATCTCGCCAATCTCATCCAAGAAAATCGTGCCCTTGTGCGCCGCTTCAAACAAACCCTTGCGATTGGCGGCTGCGCCCGTAAAAGCTCCTTTGACGTAACCGAACAGCTCTGATTCAAGCAGCGTTTCGGTAAACGCTCCGCAGTTGATCGAGATAAAAGGTTTTTCGGCGCGCGGTGAGAGGTCGTGTATGGCGCGCGCGACCAATTCTTTGCCGGTGCCGGATTCGCCCGTCACGAGAACTGTTGACTGAACCTCTGCGACCGTTTCAATCATTTGATAAACGGCCTGCATCCGCGCCGAGCGACCGATGATATTCCCTAGAGAGCCGCGCTCGCGCTGAGCGCGCCGGAAAGCGCGATTCTCTTTGACGAGGTCAAGCTTTTCCAGTGCCTTGACGACGATCAGCTTTAGCTCGTCAACATCAAAAGGCTTCTGTATAAAATCATCCGCGCCGAGCTTGAACGCTTCGCGCGCAGTATCTACGGTCGCAAAGGCCGTCATCATCACGACAGCGATGTCCGGCAGCAGCTCGCGCGCCGCACGCAGGAGTTCGATGCCGTTCATGTCCGGCATCTTCACGTCAGAGATCATCAGGTCTGAGGCTTCGGCGCGCAGCAGTTCCAGCCCGCGCCGCCCGCCCTCTGCCACACGCACACGATGCCCCTCGCGCTCAAAGACAAGCGTCAATAACTGCCGGATTCCTTGCTCGTCATCAACTATTAGTAAATGAGCCATAAAACTAAGGAGCCAGAAGTCAGAAGCCAGAAGCCAGAATAGCTGCGGTGTATTTTTCTAACAGCTTACTGGTTTCTTCAAGCTGAAACATAATCTCTTGATTGGCACCATACCCAAAGTCTCTGGCTAAAATCAAGTAGTATCGGCACTCTTCAATCGAGCCTTGCGCGATGTTCATAAAGCGAGCCTTATCGGGTTTGCTCTTTTTCTTAAATCCTTCAGCAATATTCGCTGCGATTGAAACTGCTGCCCTTCTAAACTGAGAAGTTAATCCATAAACTTCTTTTTGAGGGAAACCGTCACTATAGCGGTAAACGGACAATACGAATTGATGCGCCTTCTGCCAGACGATTAAATCTTGAAAGCTTTTCGCGGCAACTCTATTCATTCTGACTTCTGGCTCCTGACTCCTGACTCCTGACTCCCGGAAGTTCTATCGTGATGGTTGTGCCCTGTCCTTCGCGGCTGCGGACGTTAATGGAGCCGCCGTGGTCGCGTATGATCTGGTAAACGATGGAAAGCCCTAGACCCGTGCCGCCCGTCGTAGAGGAAGAGAAAGGCTCGAACAATCGCTCGACCTGTTCGGGCGTCATCCCCGCTCCGGAGTCTGTGAAAGTGATGCGCAAGCGCCCTGTGCCTGTCGGTCGCAACTCCGCGCGCAATGTTCCGCCTTCGGGCATGGCCTGCATCGCATTGCGCGAGAGATTCCAGAAAACCTGTTTGAGCTGAGCCGTATCGGCATTGACCATCATCGGCTCGTCCGGCACGTCTTCTTCAAGAACATGGCCGTCGCGTATCTCAGGGCTGTGGCGCAGGAGCGTGAACGTCTCGTTGAGCGGCTCGCGCAGGTCAACGTTCGTGAATGCGCTCTGTCGCGGGCGCGCATACATCAGAAAGTCCGCGAGGATTTTATTCAGGCGGTCGGACTCGCGCAGGATGATTTCCATCAACTGTGTCTGCGACGAGTCCGCGTCCATGTCCGAGCGCAAGACCTGTATCGCGCCGCGCATCGCCGCCAGCGGGTTTCTAATCTCATGCGCGATGCCTGCCGCGACGCGCCCGACAGCGGCCAGCCTGTCCTGCCTGCGCGAAGTCTCTTCCATCGCGCGCACGTCCGTTAAGTCTTGAAAGGTGATGACCAGCCCGGTCGTCTCGCCAGATTCTGAAAAGAGCGGCGCGATGCCAAAGCCAAGCCGCAAATGCAAGCCGTCCGATGAGAGACAATCCGCTTCAAAGCGCGGAGTCGGCTCGCCAGCCTCTG
>JACMLC010000589.1 GCA_014379795.1 Pyrinomonadaceae bacterium | reverse complement strand
TTTCTTCCCAAGCGCAAAATCACCCAATCGTGGCCGGGGCCGCGCCTGCGCTTTGTCTCCCAGCCATCGCTCATGTTAATTCCGCGTCCCGGCATAATCAGGTTATGCCGGTGCCCGAAGAACATATCGCTGCACGCGAGGACAAGCCCGCCATGCTCTACCGCCGCGAGGTCTATCTCGCCGCCGCGCCGCTCAAGCCGCTGCCAGTCGGGGACAACCTCGCCGTAAATTCTGAGCCGCGCCACGCCGCCGTCAGGATAAATCTTAAAGCGCAGGTGCGTGAAGCGCGTCTCCGTGTTGATGGAAAAAGGATTGAGCGAATCGCCTTGAAGCGTTGAAACGGGCAGAATCTCAGACCACTCTGTGCTGTCGCTTATTAACTCATCAACATCCGGCTGCCCGCCACGCGCGCAGGCTTCGAGCGAGCACTGCGCAGGGAAATTCCCTTTAAAATGGCTCGTATCAACCACTGCGCCGCGTATGACGCCCGAAAGGCCGAGCCGGATGATGCACCAATCGAAGCCGGGCGTGCGCTTGCGTCTTGATTCCCAACCGTCCATCCACTTGCCGCGCTCGGTATATTCTCCTTCAAGGAAAACCGGCGCGCTCTGCTTTAACAAATTCTCTTTCGGCGCAAAGAAATCGTCGTTGGCGTACAAGACAGCCCCGCCGAGACGTTCGGATGCTAAGTCAACCAGCTCTGTGAAATCCATCAATCACTCCTTGCCCAAACAGGATTAGCCACAGAGACACAGAGGCACGGAGAAATAGAAAAATAATTTATTAAGCTCATCTTCAATTTTATTTCCCTCTGTGTCTCTCAGGTCTCTGTGGTTGAATCTTCACGCTTCAGCACTGCTCCCAAAGGCACAGTTGAAAACTCGCCTTGCTCGTAAATCTTCTGGCCGCGCAGGAAAGTTTGCTCGACCACGCCGCTTAAAAGTCTCCCGGCGTATGGCGTGAGCTTGTGCCGATGCTGAATCATGTCAGGCTCGACGCGAAGCTCTTTGTCAGGATTCCAGATCACGATGTCTGCATCACAGCCGACAGCAATGCTTCCCTTGCGCTCTTCCAAACCAACGAGGCGCGCGGGCGCATGCGCGAGCCAGCGTGCGAGGCGGTCAATAGAATAGCCGCGCCGCCGCGCTTCAGTCCACATCACCGGCAAACGCAGTTGCAGTGAAGAGATGCCGCCCCACGCCTGTAAAAAATCGCCCGTGTCCTGACGCTTCATCTCCGGCGGGCAGGGGGAATGATCCGAGACGACCATCTCTATCAAATCTTCATCAAGCGCACGCCAGAGCTTTTCCGAATTCTCAGCCTCGCGTATCGGCGGACAGCACTTAAACTGTGTCGCGCCATCGGGAATCTCTTCGGCGACAAAAGAAAGATAATGCGGGCACGTTTCAACCGTCACCCGCACGCCTTCCTGTCGAGCCTCGCGCAGCATACCGAGCGCGCTGGCGGATGAGTGATGCACGATATGCACGCGCGTGCCCGTCTCGCGGCTCAGGCCAAGGACGAGTGCAACCGCTTCATCTTCAGCAACGCCGGGTCGCGTCTTAAGAAAAGTTTGATAGCGGCGCGGGTCTTCGCCTCGCTCCGTTTGTTCAAGAGAAGCTCTGTCAACCGGCGCGGGCATCTCCGCATGAACGATCAGGAGCGCATTCAATCTTGCCAGCTCTTTCATCGCCGCGCGCAAATCTTTTTCCGTCACGTTCGGAAAATCGTCCACGCCCGAATGAATCAGAAAACATTTGAAGCCGACGACGCCCGCCGCAAACATCTTCGAGAGTTCAGCCAAGTTGCCCGGCACGACGCCGCCCCAGAATGCGACATCCACAGACAGCTTGTTTGCGGTCGCTTCAAGTTTCTGCTCGAAAGCCTTGAGCGTCGTCGTCGCCGGAATATTATTGAGCGGCATGTCAACGAGCGTCGTCACGCCGCCCGCCGCCGCCGCGCGCGTCGCCGTCTCAAAGCCTTCCCATTCAGTGCGTCCCGGCTCGTTGATGTGAACATGCGTGTCAACCAGTCCCGGCATCACGACTGAAGCTTCGCTCGCATCAATCACTTGCGCACCCTGCGCGATCTCATCAAAAGCTCTGATGGCAACGATGCTTCCATCCTGTATGTGAATGGATGCAGGGGCGATTGAGTCATCAAAGACGACTCGCTGGCCGCGTATGATTAAATTGGGCGAAGGCATAGAGCAACTTAAATCACAAGTTCAAGGCTTTGGCAATCATTGTTTTCGAGAATAGCGGTTTTAACTTAGGCCGCTTTTGAAATTATACTGAGCGACGGGCAAACTTAATTTTATGGGGCTACATCGTAGAGTCAAATCTTTGTCCGAATTGAACGAGAGCGCCGGGCATAGTTTTCATCCATTAGCTTTCTAAAAAAAGATTAAGCCACAGAGCACACAGAGGACACAGAGAAAAGTAATCGTCACGCGCTTTCAATCCTCTGTGCGCTCTGTGACCTCTGTGGCAATACTTCTCTTTCAATGCTCAGGGAGCAGCCGACATGCGATTCATTCTCAAGAGCTTTTGCTGTGCCTTCATCATTACTCTCACGCTTGTTTCCCTGACCTTTGCACAATCCGGGCGCAGCAAGCAGCGCGCGGGCGATGCCAAAAAGAACCAGCCTCCGCCACAGGCCGAAGCGACGCCCACTCCCACTCCATCTACTGGCGCAGAACCCGTCAATGAAATGCCGGACTTGGAATCCGTGAAGGTTGAAACGAACCTCGTCACAGTTCCGGTCATCGTCAGCGACCGCAACAATCTTTATATCCCGGACATGCAGCAGGAAGAGTTCACAGTCGAAGAGGATGGGGTCCGGCAGGAACTGATTTTCTTCGGCAGCATCACGCAGCCGTTTCATGTGGTGCTGATGCTGGACACGAGCGGCAGCACGCAGGAGAAGCTAGGGCAGATTCAGCGCGCGGCCACCGCATTTGTCAATGAGCTGCAACCCGCAGATCGCGTCAAGCTCATCTCGTTTGACGACAAGATACTCGATTACGGGGATTTCACTAATGACCGCGAGGCAGTGCGCGCGGCTATTGGCCGGATGCGTTCCGGCAATGGAACAAAGCTCTATGACGCGATGCGTTTAGCGATAGCTTCGCTCAAACGCGTGCAAGGACGCAAAGCCATCATCATCTTTACAGACGGAGTTGACTGGCACAGCGATCATGCGAGCATAGACGAGAACCGGCGACAGCTTGAAGAGGCTGGCATTATCGTCTATCCCATTCGTTATGACACGCGCGAAGAATCAGAGCGTTCAGTGCGACAGCAGCAGCGCGACGGTCAGCGTGTAGACCTCGGCACAATCTTCGGTGGCGGTTCGCAAAGCCCTACAACACCTTCAGCCAATCCCGACGTTAAGATTCCGTTGCCGCCCGGCGCTGGAAAAGAGAAGCCCACGATTGGCGGAATTCCGATACCTCCGATTCTGATTCCGCAGACCAACGACCCGAACCGCCGCAACGATCCGACACGGCCAAACACGGGCGGTCAGGGTGATGACATAGACCAGATGCTCAACCTGCTCTATTCGACGGCGGATGGCTACCTGAATGACCTGGCTCTAGTGACCGGCGGCAAGCTGTATCGCGCAGACATGATCTCGTCACTTCCCGTAGCCTTCGCCAGCATCGCTGCGGAGCTGCGCACGCAATACTCGCTCGGCTATTATCCGACGAACGCCGCGCGCGATGGCAAGTTTCGCAAGATCAAAGTCCGCACCACACGCAAAGGACTCTCCGTCCGCGCGCGTCCCGGATACCGCGCACCGAAGGCAAACAAATAATACCGGAATGCAGAATAAAACAAGGAAGAGCGGGGGCAAGCCACCCTTCCTGACCCTGAGACACTTA
>JACMLC010000588.1 GCA_014379795.1 Pyrinomonadaceae bacterium | reverse complement strand
GCCATGTGCGAGAGGCCAATCAGTTGATTCGCTTCCTGCGCGACCGTCACATCGGCTGCCTCGAACTGATTCCAGACGGCGACCGCGACGAACGCCAGCAGCACAGCGTAAACCGCTCCGAGCACCCCGATGATAAAGCCCGCTACTTCGTGATGCTGCTTGAGCACCTCAAGCGGAACTTTGCGCCGCACCAAGCGCAATCCGAAGTGAGCTACGATGACGCTCCCACCAACGATCAAGATGCCCATTAGCAGTGTCTGCATGATGGCTCTCAAGAAGGCAAAAGGAAAAAGGAAAAAGGTAAAAGTGAAGATAAAAGCATTTTAATAAAATGCGGGTTGCCGCCTTCCTTTTGCCTTTTGCCTTTTTCCTTTTGCCTTCATCTTTAGCTGCCGAACAGTGTTCGTTCCTGACAGCGTATGTCTTTGGGATCGTAGTAAGGCTCCCACCATTTTTCCGTCGCATCGCTGCCCTGTAGCGTCCACGGCTGGTCGGCAGCGGTCGCCTTTAACTGCGCGCGGAAATGATAGTGGTCTACGAGGCGTATAGCTTCGACCGCGTAAGCCGAAGCGATGATCGGATCATAAATCGCCAGAAGGTTATCACCGTTGGCCTCTTCGCCGCCGCTCGCGAGGTTTGAAGAGCCTGTGAAGACCACCGGATGCGTGCTGTTGAAATCCACGACGACGAACTTGTCGTGAATTACCATGCCCATACCGCCGCTGTATTCTTCTTCAAACGGAGGCGGCACTTTGCCTTTTAAGTAACTGAACGGCACGAGCATGGCGGTGGCTGAGCCGGGCTTGTAAACCTTGATGCCTGCTGCGGCCTGCGTCATCCCGTAAGCAAATATTTTATCGAGCGAGGGCAGAGCCTTGAGGTCATCCATGACGGGGCCGCTCCCGCTCAACTCCATGACCGCGAAGATGACAGAGCTGCTGGCATTGCTGATGGCGTCACCGACTTTTTGCAGAGAGGTCAGAGCAGCCTTGTGCGGCGAAAAGCAGACGGAGAATTTTGGCAATCCCGCGCCTTCGACATCGTGCCAGCCTTCCGCGATTTCAGAAGTCGAAAACTTAGCTTCGTTGTCAAAAGTTTGATCGAAAGCGGCTCCATACAGCGCGGCTGTTGTCTCGTCGTCAAAGACCAAGATGTTGTTGGCCTGCACATACAAGCCTCTCACGGAAAAGTTTGCCGAGCCGGTTAAGACTTTGACGGGCTTTCCGTTCTTCCTCTGAATCATCACCTTGTTGTGCGCGAAGCGATGAAAGTGCCCTTGCTTGACATTGCTCGCGCCTGCGGATTTAACCAAAATTTTATGAGCATCAATCTCAAGCGCGCCCTTTTTGGTGTGGAGCGGCGCGTTATCGAGAAAGGCGCGCAGGCGTTTGCCTAGCTTTTGCAGCCCGCGCATAAAATCCGGCTCGTCCAGATCGTATGCGAAGAGGTCTACAGTGAGGCTTTTATCCTTGACGCACTCGTCCAGAAAATCAAAGACCAGCTTGCGCGCTTGATACCCAAGCCACTCGTACTGTTTGGCGTAAGACTTCGTCTTATAGTCTATGGACTTTTTCGCTGGGCGGATGGGAGCGTTTTTGAAAAGGTCTGTGTAAGCCTGCGAAGACAAATAGCCGCGCGTAAAACCGAACTCGAAAGCCGCGAGCTTTGGCGGCATCATTTCAAGCGAGACGGTAGCAGACGCTCCCTCTTTCAACTTGTCGCCCTCGTCGAAATACATCACCGTCACTTCGTACTCGTACTCTCCCGGCTTCAGCTCTTCGGGAATATCAATCCAGCGAAACTTCTGGAAAGGGGCGACATTCGAAGGCATAAAGACGTGGTCTTTCGGATAAGTGTCGGCATGGACTCCGCTGGTGAAGTTGAGCCGGTTCGGCAGGTACACGGACGCGCCGCCGGGGGTCGTGCGCTTGACAGCAAAGCCCGCGAGGTCTTTGGTCAACGCTTTGTCCAGATCGAACGCCAGCATCGCCGCGCCGCTGCCGCGATACGCTTTGGCGGTCAACCCGTTGCTCGTGACGGAAGTGTGCAGGACATCTCTGGTGACAGAAGGTTTTTCGGCTTCAGAATGTTTCTTTGCTTTAGCAGGTTTCTTGGCTTTGGTCATAGCGAGATTAGCTCCGTGAAAAGGGTTTTGAGTTCCACATTTGAATGCTGTTCGATAAATACAATTATTCCCGGCACACAAGACCTGTCGAAAGAAGCAACAGAATCGTCATCCGAAGCTCAAGCTTGGCGCGAGGACTTAAACTGTAAGGCTGTGATTACCGGAAAAGCTTTTCAAACGCACGGCAACATAAGCCGTTCAGGTTTGAATGTCAACGTTTTGAAACTTTAGAGCGCCTAACAAAATCAAAGATTAGCCACCGCAGACACAGAGACACGGAGATCAGAGCAGACATTTTATTTAGCAACTCCTTCATCTGCTTTTATTGCTCTGTGTCTCAGTGTCTCTGTGGCTGAATTTTGTTATGCGTTCTTAGTCTAACTTGTTGGACAACATCCCTCCGCTCTTTAGCTGCTTGCGGTCAATTTTGCCGCGATCATTCTTGGGCAAGGATTCAACAAACTCTATCCAGCGCGGGTATTTGTAGAGCGCCATTTTGGATTTAGCAAACTCCTTGATGCTCTGGTCTAACTCTTCACCGGGTTGAAAACCCTCGCGCGCGACGACGAAGGCTTTGGGCTTGAAGAGGCCGCTGCCCGCGTCGTGGCCTATGACCGCGCATTCCAGCACGGCTTCGTGTTGCAGTAAACAATTTTCGATCTCTGCGGGCGCGACGTAGACGCCGGAGACTTTGAGCATGTCATCCGTGCGTCCGTGATACCAGTAATAACCGTTTGCATCAACATGGAACTGGTCTCCGGTCGTGCACCAGTCGCCCGCAAAAGTCTCTTTCGATTTC
>JACMLC010000587.1 GCA_014379795.1 Pyrinomonadaceae bacterium | reverse complement strand
CGGGACGCCGACCAACATCGCTTCGATGTTTCTGGCCGAAGGGAAGGTCGAGGTCGTGACCGGCGTCAATTTGCCGATGGTTATCAAACTCGCCAGCCAGACCGAGCAGGAATCGCTCGCGTTGGTGGCTAAGCGCGTGCGCAATCAGGGGCAGGAGGGGATTTATCTGGCCGGTGATTTGTTGTCGCCGCAGAAAAAAAGCTGAATGGTCGAGCGCAGGGTAGTCATCACAAATCGTCTGGGACTGCACGCAAGGGCGGCGGCGCAGCTTGTCCGCACGGCCACCCGGTTCCAGAGCTTCGTGCGCGTCGAGCGCATGGACGGAAGCGCGAACGCGGATGCAAAATCAATTTTGAGCGTGTTGATGCTGGCGGCGGCGCATGGCGTCGAGTTGCGCTTGACGGCTGAAGGCGATGATGAGAAGGAAGCTATTGAAGAATTGAGTTCTCTCTTTGCAGGAGGCTTCGGAGAAAGAGAGCCTTGAGCAAGCGTGCGAAAAGAGAGGTTCGAGAAGAACGCTGGCGCGGGCTGGCTGTGTCCGAAGGTCTTGTGGTCGGGCGCGTGCTGCGTATCCATGCCGGGGCGCGTCAAGTTTACCGCGCCACCATTGACGAAGCGGACATCGAGCGCGAGACCCGCAGACTCCGCGCGGCGGTGCGGCTGGCGCGCATGCAGCTTCTGCAAGTCAAAGCGCGTGCCGAGAAAGAGCTTGGCGCAGACCATGCTTATATCTTTGACGCGCATCTCCTGATGCTCGAAGACCGCAAGCTGCTCGACGACATAGAAAGTTTTATACGGGTTGAGCGCGCCAACGCCGAATGGGCTGTCAAGGTCGTGGCCGACCGCCTGCTCGCAGTGTACGCGGAGATTAAGGATGATTACCTGCGCGAGCGCGGCTCGGACATCGAAGATGTAACGCAGCGCCTTCTGTTCGCGCTCAGCGGCGGAGCGGATGCGCGTGCGCGCCAGCTCAAGGATGATGCGGTCATCGTGGCTGAAAATCTGCTGCCTTCCGCCGTCGCCGAGCTTGATTTCGAGCACGCGCGTGCGATTGCGACAGATGCGGGCGGGTGGACTTCGCACACGGCGATTATCGCGCGGGGCTTAGGGATTCCGGCCATCGTCGGCTTGCGTGACCTTCATCGCCGCGCACGCACGGGCGACATGATCGTCGTTGATGCGAACCGGGGCGAGATCATCCTCCATCCTTCTCAGGCGACTCTGGAAAAATTCCAGACCGGCACGACTCGCAGGCGCGACACGCGCGTTGCGAGTGCAGAGACCGCGCGCGCGCCGCTCTTGACACAAGACCAGATCGAAATTTTCCTGCGCGCTAACGTCGAGCTGCCCGCAGAGTTTGAAGGCATTCGTAAATTCGGAGCGCGCGGCATCGGTCTCTATCGCTCGGAATTTCTGCTGACGCAGCGCGGGACATTGCCTTCCGAAGACGAACAGTGCGAGGCGTACAAAAAGATTGCCGCTCTGGCGGGCGAAGACGGCGCGACCGTGCGCCTGTTTGATTTAGGCGGCGACAAAATCGGCAATTCTCTGGCCGGAGCGGAGCACAATCCCGCGCTCGGCCTGCGCGCGATTCGTTACAGCCTGCGTCATCCGGATTTGCTGCGCATGCAGTCGCGCGCAGTGCTTCGCGCGGCGGCGCATGGGCATTTGAATATCGTGCTGCCGATGGTCGCAGATGTGCGAGATGTGCGGTGCGCGAAAGAGATTATCAATGAAGAGCGCGTTAAATTAGAGAGCGAGAAAGTTAAAATCGGCGCGGTTAAAATCGGCGCCATGATTGAAGTCCCTTCGGCTGCGCTGCTTTCCCCAAGCATCGCGCGCGAAGTGGATTTCTTCAGTCTCGGCACCAACGACCTTGTGCAATATTTGTTGGCCGTTGACCGCAGTAATGAAGACGTGGCGGATTGGTTCCGCTCGCTGCATCCTTCTGTGCTACAGAGCTTGCGCAATACGCTCGATGCCGCGCGCGAGGCGGGCATCCCCGCAGTCATCTGCGGCGAGATGGCAGGGACTCCGGCTTATGCCGTGATTCTGATCGGGCTGGGGGCGACGGATTTCAGCATGACTTCTTCTTCGATTCCGCGCGTCCGGCGTGTGGTCGCTGGCATTGATGTGAGCGAAGCGCGTGACATCGCTATGCAATGTCTGGAATGCGAAACCGCAGATGATGTCGAAGAGCTGGTCAGAAGCGAATTTTCCGCGCGCTGGCCGCAACTTTTTTCCGCCGAAACCTTGCCATCGCCCAAAGAGAAAAAGTAGAATTGCAACGCGTTTCGGTGTTTAATTTAGAAGGAGGGAACGCGCGGCTCGTCTCAACGGGCGGTTCGGCGCGGCTGGAACAGGCTCTGGCAGACTCTGTTAAGATGGGCTTAAGCCTTAATTATCAACAATTAGGCTTCCCCGTCGCGATCCTTGGCAATTCGACTGCGAGTGGCGGAGTCTTCGTCGGCAACTTTGCCGGAGAGCGGCGCACAGAGCATCTGTACGGTTTTGGGTTTGACACGACCTTCGATTTCAGCGATCTTTTACGTGCGCGCCTCCTCTACAATTTTGCGCGCCGCGACTCGACCATTCCGGTCTTCACCTTCAACAACAATCGTGCCTCGCTGATTTTTGAATTCGGGCGACGCAATGATGCGAAAGGAAGACCGTTCTAAATTAGTTAGACCCGGCTGAGAAGAAGATGCCAACTGCCCTTGCCCGGCAGCGTGCCTCTTTGGTCAATTCAGAATTCAAGAAAACTGAGTGCAACATGAAGAAAGCTTTATTTCCAACCACCGTTCTCCTGTGTCTGAGCCTGCCGCTCTGTACAGCTCAGGCGCAAAACAAGGAAGGACGCGCTAATTTCCCGCCTAATCCATCCGCTGTCTCGTCAAAGAGTAGTAACAAAGCGAAGCCCAACGCGGTTGAAGTTAAAGATGAGAAACAGGATGAGAAGCAGGCCGCGAATCATCCTTCAACCGCGACGACGGATACTTCAAGCGATTCTACACAGCCCGGCACGGCGACGACAGACGCTCCGGTCAGAAGCGTCAACAGCATTCCTTTCGTCTCTCTGGGTGCAAGCGATTCTCTCGAAAAAAACTCCGAGCCTGTAAAAAACACCGAGCCTGTTAAAACCCCGGAAACTAAACCGGAAGCCAATCCGGAAATTAAAACGGAAACTACACCGGACACTGAAACCGATAAGGTCTCTGAAACGGATAAGACTTCGGAACCCAAAACGACTTCAGAAACAGTTAAGATTTCGGAGACGCCTGACCCATCGAAACCTGCTCCCGCTCCCGCAAGCATCTATCGCGTTGGCATCGGCGATGTGCTTGACATTCAACTGCTCAATTCTCCGTCGCGTGAATCAACGCTCTACACTGTGCTGGCAGGCGGGATGCTTGATTACCCGCTCGCGGGCGAGGCCCTCAATGTCGCCGGACTGACGACAGACGAGATCGGCGCACAGCTAACATCCAAAGTTAAGCTTTACGACAATCCGAAAGTTGCAGTCACCGTGCGCGAGTACGCGAGCCATAATGTGATTATCACAGGGCTGGTACACGAGCCGGGCACAAAGGCTCTGCGGCGCGAGGCGATGCCGCTTTTCGTTATTCTGGCCGAAGCGCAGCCGCGTGCGGACGCCGCCCGCGCCATTATCATGCGTACAGGCAGCCCCACCCAGACCATAGACCTGACGGACACGACTGCCACCTCTACGCTCATCTATCCGAATGATGTAATTCGTTTGGTTGGCGCGCCGCCGTCTGCGCCGAAATTCTTCTTTATCGGTGGGCAGGTGGCCTCGCCCGGACAGAAAGACTTTCATCAGGGCTTGACGCTTACGCAGGCCATCTTAGCATCGGGCGGAATGACGCGCTTTGCCGGAAGCAAAGCCAAAGTCCTGCGACAGGGCACGGACGGGCGGCTGGTCACGACCGAGTACAATCTGAAAAAGATCGAGCAGGGCAAAGACCCCGACCCTCTGCTGGAAGCAGGCGACCGCATCGAAATCAGTCGCGGAGGCTGGTAAAGAGTAAGGAAAAAGGAAAAAGGTAAAAGGTAAAAGTCAGGAAAGAGTTTCTTAATCCTGACTTTTACCTT
>JACMLC010000586.1 GCA_014379795.1 Pyrinomonadaceae bacterium | reverse complement strand
TCTCGGATTACAGCGAGGATGCGATTTCTGCGCGGCTCTCTGACCCCGCCTGGGTCGCGCCGAGAGCGATGCGGCATGAAAAAATTCTGGAGCATTTCGCAGCGCGCGCGAGCATCATCCCGCTCCGCTTCGGCACGATTTATCTGAAACGCGGTGGCGTCGAGCGTATGTTGGCAGAGAGGCAAGCGGAGCTGCGCGACATCATCGAGCGGCTCAGGGGAAAGGAAGAATGGGGAGTCAACATCTTCTGCGACCGCGTGAAGCTGTTGGAAGCCATCACGACGCTCAGCCCTGTTTTGCGCGAGATGAGCGAGCGCGCCGCTGCCGCTTCCGCAGGACAGGCTTACCTGCTGCGGAAAAAAATCGAAGCCCTGCGCGCGGACGAAACGCGAGCCGAAATCCGCCGCGTGATCGCAGAGATCGAGCGCGAGCTGTCCGCACAGAGCGACGGCGCGACGCGCCTGCGCGTGCGGCAGGCCGAAGGAGCGGAGCACGGAGATTTGTCCGCCAAGCTCGCCTTTCTAATCGAGCGTGAACGCTTTGATGATTTCCGCGCGGGCGCGGAGAAACTGGCTGAGGAGCGCGAGGCCGCAGGCTTTCGCTTGGAACTGACCGGCCCGTGGCCTGCTTATAATTTCGTTAAAGAAGGATAGAAAAAAGGGGAACAGGTTAATAGGGGAATAGGGTAAAAGGAAGACCAAAGCATATCGCGAAAATTTGCATTTCCCTATTCCCCTTTTACCCTATTCCCCTATTTCCCCTTTTATCTTTATGACCGATGAAGAGTTTTTACAGTTGGAGCAGAGCGAATTGTCTTTGCTGGAAACGCTCGATCACGTGCTCAATCGAGGGCTGGTGATTGCGGGCGAGATTACCATCTCGGTCGCGGATGTTGATTTAATTTTCCTCGGCCTGAATGTCATGCTCACCTCTGTCGAGACCGCAGAGCGAGTCCTACGCGATAGAGCAGTGACAAGTGACAAGTGACAGGTGATGAGAAGGAGCAGTTTTGAGTTTTTGGTTTTCAGTTTTCAGTAAAAACAGTTTGCGCCTCTTCTGAAAACTGAAAACTCAAAACTGAAAACTCAAAACTGATGTTTTACGCTTACTGTTTGAGCGATGAAGTGACGGAGCGCATGATCGCGGGCGTGCAGGGCATTGGAGGCATTGCGCCTCGCCTCTTCCAGCTTGGCGAGATCGCGGCGGTCGTGAGCGAGCTACACGAAGAGGGCGCGCCTGTCGTGACGCGCGAGAATGTGTTGGCGCATGAGCGCGTGTTGGAATGCGTGTTGGCGCAGACGACGCCGCTGCCTTTTCGCTTTGGCACGATGACGGGCGCAGAACGGCTTCAGAATTACGTTGCCTCTCAAGAGCGCAGGCTGAAGGCCGCGCTCGCGCGCGTGCGCTCCTCGGTCGAGATGAGCGTCAAAATCATCTGGAATCTGGAAGAGATAAAGCGCGAGGAATTAGCGCAGGAAGCGGAAGCCGAAGGGCACGGCAAGGCTGCGGGCGCGGGCACACAGTTTTTGCTGGCGAAACGGCGCGAGATAATCGGCGATGAGCGATTAAAGATGCGTGCCGGAGAGCTTCAAGCGTGGCTTGATAAGCTCTTGAAAGATGTCGTCAAAGAGTCTTCATCGAATGTGCGCCCCGCAGAGGCTCTGGTCTTGTCGGCCTCGCATCTGGTTGAGCGCGAGCAGCTTGAGAGCTACCGCGAGCGGCTCGCAGCAGCGCGCGGGCAGCATCAGGAATTGCGCTTCTTGACGAGCGGCCCGTGGCCGCCATACAGTTTCAGCGATTTTAGTTCTTGAATTGTATGGATGATTCGGAGTACCCTGTGAAGCCTTCCCCCAAGTCCGCTGTCCCGGTCGAGCCGGAAATTGAAACCGCGCACACGCAAGAGTTTGTCGAAGAGCTGCGGCGCGTGACAGACACTCTGCCGTCGCGCATCAACATTGACGCGCATTCGGTCGAGCAGGGCTTGGCAAAGCTCGTCCTGACTTTGATAGAGTTGATCCGCCGCCTGCTGGAAAAACAGGCTGTCAGGCGGATGGAAGGAGGCGACCTCTCGCCTGAGCAAATAGAGGAATTGGGGCTGGCTCTGATGAAGCTCGAAGAGAAGATGGCAGAGCTAAAAGAGCAGTTCGGCCTTGAAGACGAAGATTTGAATCTTGATCTTGGCCCAGTAGGAAAGCTGATTTGAATTGCAGACAGTTTGTGCGTCTGTCCACCGATACCTGATATGAGTAGCGAGCGATCAAGCAGCTTGATTTCCGCGCGTCCCCCCGGTCTGGTGGATGTGCTGGATCGTATTCTTGATAAAGGTCTGGTCATCGCGGGCGACATCAAGGTCTCGCTCGCCAACGTCGAATTGCTGACATTGCAGATACGCATCCTCGTGTGTTCGATTGATAAGGCCGAGCAGATTGGTTTGAACTGGTGGCGTTACGATTCAAACCTGACGACGCGCGCCGAGCGCATCGAAGCCGAAAATATTGATTTGCGCGAACGGCTGGCGGAATTGGAAAATCAGATGCGGCATTTGAGCGCACCCCCCGCGCCCAAAAAAGCTGCAAAAAAATCTGCCGCGCCGCGTCGCCCTAAACAGGCATCGAAGAAAAGGAGCTGAGAGAATTCCCCTGCTGGTAAGCATGGCCGCTCGCGTGATGTGAAGCGAGAGAGGCCAGCGCAAGCGTTCTGACCCGACGCCCGCTATGATCGTGAGTCCCCCGCCCCCTCGCGCTGTGCTTGAATTTCAACTTTCGGAAGAAGGAATGAAAACAAATGGCAGTTGAAAGAGCCCCGGGCGGCACAAGTTTGATAGACGTACTTGACCGCGTGTTAGATAAAGGCATCGTCATAGATGCCTGGGTACGCATCTCGCTTGTCGGCATTGATTTAATCACGATTGAGGCGCGCGTCGTCGTGGCTTCGATTGATACATACCTGAAATATGCAGAGGCTGTCGGCTTAACACCCGCCGTCTCGCGCCCGGCGCTCGCGCCTGCCGCTGAGCCGCTTGAGGATGAGACGCACCGCCGTGTGACGGTCGAGGTGGAGAGAGGATAAAACAGAAGCCCGGAGCCAGAAGCCAGAAGCCGGAATAAAGATACCCGTCTTTATTCCTATCTGACTCCTGACTCTCGGACTCCTGACTCCTGTCGTTATGCAGCACCGACCGACAGAACCTGCGTTACTTGTCCCCCGTTCTCTTCAGGAAGAGCCTGCGTCCGAATGGAGTCTGCGGCAGTACGATACCGTCTTCGATCTCACCACGCAGATGCTCGCTACGGATAAAGTTGATGAGCGATTGCTGCTGGCGCTCGAAGCCGTGACCGTCGGGCTTGGCTACAGTCAGGCGGCGGTTGCTTTGATAGACGAGCGCAACGCTTCTTTGCGAATGCGCGTCGCCGCAGGCTTTGATGACGAGCAAGCTATTGAGGGCATTCTGATGCCGCTCGATTCCGGCGCATCGCATATCACAGTCGTTTATGAAGGCCGTCCCGCATGGGTCTCCGCTGAGGACAGTGAAGCCTCCGCAGCATTCCTCAAACAGCTTGCCTGCCAGACACACGTTCTCGCCATCCCTTTATTCGGCGGACAGGGGTCTTCAAAAAAGCTCGACCGCAATCTGGCGCGCAGCCCGCGCTTGATGGATAAGCACTGGGAGCCGGAGCCTGTCACCTGTCTGGGCGTGCTTTACATCGGCGCAGAGCGCAGCGCGGTGGATGATGCGACGCTTGAGCTGCTGGCACGCTTTGCCGATTGGGTCGGCTTTAGCATTTCATCGGCGATGCAGCATGAGCGTTTGACGGACACGATCAGCAAGTTGCAGCGCGAGCGGCAATGGGTCGAGTCAATCATGAAATCCGTCGCCGACCCGATTGTCCTGACCAACCTCGATAACGAAATTTTGTTGCAGAACCGGCGCGCCGAAGAATTGTTCAGCGGCTCGAAGAATGCCAGCGAAGGCAAACGCCGCGCGTTGGAAATGAACGATCTGCTCTTTTCAGCATACCTCTCAAGCGCTGCCGTCTCGTACACTGATCTTGTCCAGCGCGACATCACGCTGGTTGACCCGCTCGAAGGCTCTGACCTGCATTACGAAGTGATTTCGACTCCGGCTTTGAACGCGCGCGGCGAGCGCATCGGCCTCGTCTCGATCTTTCGTGATATGACAGACCTGCGCGACGCTAACGAAGAACTGGCGTTGAATCTCTTCAAATTGCAGCAGGCCGAAGCGGAAGCGCGGCGCGAGCGTGATCGTCTCGATTTGATTATCGAGAACGTCGGCCAGCCCGTCGCGGTCTGCGATGAGCGCGGGAATTTTATCCTCTTCAACGCGCGTGCGGAATTGCTCTTTCAGACGCCCGCTGCGGATTCGCGTGCGGGCGCGACCGCCGCCGTGCGTGCCAACTCCGTCAAGCTCACCTCTTTTATCTCCACGCTCGCGTCCGATGCCTCAACCAGCGTCCGGCAGGCTGAGATCGAATTGATTAATCCGGGCACGGGCGAAAAACTGCCGATGGAAATCACCGCCGTCGAAGTCGCCGATGCAAAGGGCGAAGTGACGGCGGTTGTTTCTATCCTGCACGATTTGTCGGAGATGCGTGAGCTTGAGCGGCGCCGGGTTGAGCAGCAGCTTTTCGAGTCGGAAAAGCTGGCGGCGGTCGGGCGTCTCGCGGCCTCTATCGCGCACGAAGTTAATAACCCGCTCGAAGCCATCAAAAATTCGCTTTATCTTTTGCAGACGAGCCGCGACGAGGCGACCAACGTGCGCTTTCTCGAAGTGGCGCGCAAAGAGACTGAGCGCGTCTCGCACATCATTCGACAGATGCTCGGCTTTGCACGGCGCGCGGGCGAAGTCGAATGGGTCAACGTCAATCAGGTGCTCGAAGAGACGATGATTCTGGTGGAAAAGAAGCTCAAGCAATCGGGCATTCGCCTCGTCAGCAACCTCGACCCGAAACTGCCTGCGGTACGCGCGCGCGCAGACCAGTTGCGACAGGTCTTTCTCAATCTGGTTCTCAATGCGCAGCAATCCATCGAAGGCTCAGGCGAGATCACAATTAGCACCGCCAAGACCGAACAGGCATTGCAACCGTCCATCGCCGTGAACATCAGCGACACCGGGCGCGGCATCACCGAAGAAGAATTGCCGCGCATCTTCGAGCCGTTCTTTTCCAAGCGGCGAAAGGGCACCGGACTCGGCCTCTGGGTGACACAGGACATCGTCAGGCAACATGGCGGGCGCATCGAAGTGACAAGCGACGAAGGCGCAGGCACGACTTTTAGCATCATCCTGCTCGTTGACTCGCCGACCTTAAGCCATGAGTAGTACGGATCAGAATGGAGCTTCGTCCGCGCGCATTCAAGCACAGCCACGCCTGCTGGTGGTTGACGACGAAGAGAGCGTGCGACTCACGACCGCCGCGATTCTTGAGCAGGACGGCTACATGGTCGAGACGGCGCAGGATGGGCAAGAGGCGCTTGATAAATTGCAGCGCGGCGACTTCGATCTCGTCTTGACGGATTTGCGCATGGAGGGCTTGGACGGGAGCGCGCTGCTGCATGAAATTAAGCGTACCTTTCCCAACGTGATGGTGATTGTGCTGACCGGGTATGCTTCAATAGAATCTTCGATAGATGCGCTGCGGCACGGCGTCTACGATTATCTGGTCAAGCCTTGTGTGGTGGAAGATTTGCAACTGACCGTCCGCCGCGCTCTGGAGCACAAGCGCCAGCGTTTGCGCATCCGCGAGCTGTCAAGCCCGGTGGTTGAAATCTGGGACGGCGTGTTGCTGGCCCCTTTGGTCGGCATGCTGGATGATGCGCGTGCGGGGCAGATGTCCGCCTCGCTTCTGGAAACGACGCAAGCGAAGAATGCGGAAGTGGTCATCATAGACATCACAGGCTGTACTGTGATGGACAGCCACGTCGCAGCGCATTTGATTAACGCAGTCCATGCCGTGCGCCTGCTCGGCGCGCAGGCTATCATTACGGGCGTCGGCGCGACCACCGCCGCGACCCTCGTCGCGCTCGGGGTTGACCTCGAAGGCATCATCACGCGCCGCCGTCTCGCGGACGGGCTGCGCACGGCCTTAAAAAGTCTGAAGTCTGGAGTCGGGAGTCAGGAGTCCGCACCGCAGTTCTTGACTCCGAACTCCAGACTCTGAACTCTTGACTCTTAACTAAGATATGTCTTCACTCTCAAGCATCCAAAACGGCGATAGTGCGCAGGCGGATAATGCTGTGTCCACAGGGGGAGAGACGACATGCACGCGCCTGCTCGTGGTTGATGATGAAGAGAGCGTGGCGTTGACCGTCGGCGAGGTGTTGCGTCAGGAAGGCTTTGAGGTCACGACCGCTTCAAGCGGGAGCGAGGCCGTCGCACGTCTCGATGAGTCAGATTATGACTTGGTGCTGACAGACCTGCACATGGAAGGCGGCGACGGCATCTCCGTGCTTGAGGAAGTCAAGCGCCGGGATTCGTTTATCATCACCATCGTCCTCACGGGCTTTGCTTCGGTCGAATCAGCCATCGCCGCCTTGAGGCATGGAGCTTACGATTATTTAATCAAGCCGTGTTTGATTGACGACCTGAAATTCACAGTCCGGCGCGGCATCGAGCATCGCTGCCTGATGCTGGCCGAGCGCGAGGCGCGCTTGAGTCTCGAACAACTGAATCGAGAGCTGGAAGAGCGCGTCGCGGAAAGAACTGCGGAATTACAGCGGCTCAACGACGATCTGGCGCAGGCCAATCGCGCCAAAGATATGTTTCTGGCGACGCTCTCACACGAGTTGCGGACGCCGCTCACGCCCGTGCTTGGCGGGGGCAACGTGGTGCG
>JACMLC010000585.1 GCA_014379795.1 Pyrinomonadaceae bacterium | reverse complement strand
CCCTGCCGAAAGAGTTTCGCGCGCGTCTCAACGAGAGAGCGTCCGTCTCGACGCTCAAGATCGAATCGCGTTATCTGTCCGAAGACGGCACGCGCCGTTATCTGATGAAGACGCACGACAATCTTCCGGTCGAAACGGTCTTTATCCCTGAAGAGAGGCGCGACACTATCTGTTTCTCTTCGCAATCGGGCTGCCCCTTGCAATGCGACTTTTGTTTGACGGCCAAGCTGGGTTTGCTCCGCACGCTTGACGCGGGCGAGATAGTGGAGCAGATCATCATCGCGCTCAATGATGCTTACGGAATTGGCGAGAAGACGCCGCGCGGCACAAACCTCGTCGCCATGGGAGCGGGCGAGCCTTTCCTCGCCTTCGAGCCGCTGATGAAATCCCTCGGCGTGATGTCAGACCCGAAAGGCTTGCACATCGTCCCCAATCGCGTGACCGTTTCAACCGCAGGCATCGTGCCGCGTATACGCGAGCTGGCAACCATCACAGACCGCCCGCACCTTGCTATCTCTCTGGCAGCGCCGACCGATGAGCTGCGCGACCGCTTGATGCCCATCAACAAAAAATGGCCGCTCGAAGAACTGCTCTCTGCCTGTCAGGAGTTTGAAAAATCTTTGAAGCCGGGCGAGCGTTTCACTTTCGAGTACGTGATGCTCTACGGCGTCAACGATTCCGACAATCACGCGCGGCAGCTCGGCAACCTGCTCAACCGTCACGGCCTTGCGCGCGTCAAGATCAATCTGATTCCGCACAACCCTGCGGACACGCTGCCCTATCAGCCATCGCCGCCCGAACGCGTCGAAAGCTTTCAAAACATTCTGGCAACGAAAGGCATACATGCCTTTGTGCGCCGCCCGCGCGGGCGCGACATCTACGCCGCCTGCGGCCAGCTCGCAGCCCGCCGCACTGTTAATTTTAAACAGGATGCGCTTCATCAACCGGTATAAGATTTGCCACAGAGGACACAGAGAGCACAGAGATATGAAGGATTTCAAATCCGAGACGTTGAATTTGAAATTCCTCTCTGTGTCCTCTGTGTCCTCTGTGGCAAATGTTTGGCAAACTTCTCTGACGTTAGCGGCATCTGTAAGCTTTGACCCGCGACGAACATTTCAGATTTTCGCCGCGTGACTGTACAATCAACTTAAAAGAATTCAACCGCAAATTATCTGTGATGAGAAGAATGAACATTAATCGAAGAGCTATGCTGTTCATGCTGGCGGCTGTGATGGTCGCGGCTTCAATCAACTTCAACCTCGCGGCGAAGCCCGCCGCATTGTTACCTGTCGCTCCCGTGATGCCGCAACCGGACATCAGCGTCAGCGGTTCCTTTGCGTCGAAGAAGGCGCAGCGCGGGCGCAATTTACAGGCGACGGTCGTGCTGGATATTCCGAAAGGGTATCACGTCAACGCCAACCGCACGCTCAGCAAATATCTGGTGCCGACCACTTTGAAAATTGAGGTCGGGGACAAAGTCAAGGTCGGCAGCATCAGCTACCCGAAAGCCATCACGCGCACCTTTAGCTTTTCCGAAGAGAAGCTGGCCGTCTACGAAGGCCGCGCGGCGATGCGCTTTAACCTGACCATCCCCGCCGACTTTCCGCACAGCAAGATGCTGGTCAAGGCGAGCGTTAAATATCAGAGCTGTAGCGACAGCGAATGCTACCCGCCCGTGACGCGCGCGATAGAGATGTGGATTGACATGGAGTGAGACGAAGAGCAAGGATGAAGGATGAAGGATGAAGGCGGAAGTAAAGTTTATTCAGCATGAAGCATTCATCTTCAATAGCATCTCCTTCATCCTTCATCCTTCCGCCTTCATCCTTCCGATTACCGACATTAGGCGTCCCGTGCGACCGTAGGTTTTCTTTTCGCGGCGATAAGAGAAAAAGATGTCCGTCCGGCACATGGTGCAGAGCGGGGCTGTGTGAATGTTTTCCGTCGCGACGCCTGCCGCGACGAGTTGTTCGCGGTTTGCTCTTTGAAGATCAACGCGCGCGTGTCCTTCGCATGTCGGGATAAAAAGTTCGGTTGAGTTTGGAAAGCTGGCGGCAAAAGCTTCGATGACTTCCGCGCCGACTTCGTAGCAGCACGCGCCCGCCGCCGGGCCAATCGCAGCGCGCACGTCCAACGCGCGTGTTCCGTATTCCGCGCTCATCCGCTCAAGCGCACGCGGCACGATTGCAGCGAGAGTCCCGCGCCATCCGGCGTGAACCGCAGCGCATGCGCCCGTCCGCTCGTCGCCTAAAATGACCGGCACGCAATCCGCAGTCTTGACGCCGAGCAGGATTCGCGCGGCATCGGTGATGAGCGCGTCACAATGCTCCGTATCGCAGCGCGCGTCCGTCGCGTCAATCACGCGGCGCACTTCCGCGCTATGCAGTTGCCAGCAGGCCGTGAGCGTCCATTCGCCTTCAAAGAGCTTGAGAAAGCGGCGGCGGTTCTCATAAATATTTTCGGCTTCGTCTTCGTTAAAGCCAGCGAGGTTGAGCGCATCCTGCGGCATCCGGCTCACGCCT
>JACMLC010000584.1 GCA_014379795.1 Pyrinomonadaceae bacterium | reverse complement strand
TTGCGTTCTCAAGTCACTGCATGGGGAGAATTCGCCGCGGAATTGCACGCGTTAAGAAATCTATTAGACGCGAGGAAGGATGTGGGAGAGCCGCCGCCGGGTTTTGCGGGCCAGACGCCTGCTCTACTAGCCGATTATGAAGGATTGCTTCTGGGCGCGCCTCTGACTCTGGAGCAGTTTGAAGCCAAGCGGGAGAAGCTCGGCAGCGCTTTGGTCGCCATCCCCATCTGGTTTGAATTGAACGACAAGATTTTGATTGATAGAGAGTTGATCCGGGAAATAAATTCGAGCGAGAACCTCACCGGAGAACAGCAAACGTTATTTGGTCAGGCTCAAGACCAGTTGGCGACGGCATGGGATAAGTTATGGAGGGCTACGGGCATAGACGAGCTTGAAGAGTTAAAAGCTTCCACCAGCTCTCTGGAAAGCGCACATCAAACTTTGATTCAACTCCTCGGCCGGTTAAAAGGTGCGGGAACGCCTGCCGAGTCTCTAGCTTCTATCATGAACGGTCGGATCGCCGGAGTCTCGGCAGGAGATTCAGACTCCTACCGTGCCATGAAGGAAATGCTTTTGAAAGCACCCGCCGATGATGCTGCGAGACAAGAATTTTACGCCGCCGCGCGCAATCGTTGGGACTTGGCGCTGGCTTTAATCGCCTTTGCCATCGCATTGCTGACAGGGCTTAACACCTACTACTTCGATAAACCCTTCGGGTCGCTCCAAGATTACGTCGGACTATTTCTCTGGGGAGCAGGCACGAAGGTCGCTGTTGATACGATGAGCGCCGCCCTCCAATGGCTCTTCAGTGGCGGATTAGCGCAGCGAATGTCTGCTTGGACACGATAGCTGTCCGGCAACCAACACAGCCAATAAAGCTTTTCATGAAAGGAGAGGCGACACATGCCTAACGATGAATTCACCCCCGGCGATGCCACCGATGTAGCGCACAAATGCATCATCGCCACGACGCTCAATAACCACCCGCTCAGGCCGAACGAAACGCTCGCCCAATACGGCGTTTCGACGGGAGAGCAAATCCTGTTAATCAAGACCAGAATTCGCACCAACTCGGATTTCGGGTTGCCCCGTCATGGCCGCTCGATTGACCCAAATGCCCTCAAAGACGTTGATACCGACACGACCATTGCCGACCTGTCGGGCATTGTCTTTGACGAGTCGTTTGACCTGCCATCTGCCCTTCCTTTCGCAGCAAGCGAGGTAGAACTTTCTTCCAGAGCAAGCACGGGCAGTCCCGCCAGAGCGGGCGCGATGTCAAACGCAGCCAATAACGTCGTCGAGTTCACGCGGCGAAATCCAGTTCAAGCTCTGATGATTTCCGCCGCGATGGGCATGCTCATGGGACTAATGATCGGTACTCTGCGCCGTTAAGACGGGCGTTTGACTGCATTCGCCGGGAGTCTTCCGCCGCGTTCGACGCTGAAGGAAGCTCCTAGCTATTGCGCTCAGGAAAGGAAAACACATGTCTCGGAAGATTGATTTGAGGCTTTTATACGCGATAGCTCTTAGTGTGTTCTTCATAAATGTTTCCTCCGCCTTCGCTCAGTGCGACAATTCGATAGTGGCGGTCAGGCATGCCGAAGGCTCTAATAAAGCCTTCGTGCAACTCCGCTTTCCTATTACCGAGGAGGAGTTGAATAATAAAGCCAAAGCCGACCAGTGGCTGCTGGTTGATGTCTCGACCACCATCGCGGAGCGACCGCCCCGGGTCGTCTTCGTCACGGCAGACCGGCCTGACCTCTCGCAGCCCATTGTGAATCTCATCTTGGTCTTGAACAGAGCGCTTGACTCCGATCACGAGTATCGTCTCTTCGCGCCTTTTCTGACGTTCGAGGGGTGCAGCCCGAAATCAGTGCCGGAAGCCGCTTTTACGGTCACCAAGAAAAAGCCGCCCACCGCCGGGACCACCGCCGGTGGAGTGGCAACCCCGTCGAAACCAAAGCCCGAAACTGACTTCTTCAAGAAATCACCCTCAAAGGGGCGGGACGACTCCAATGTTTACATCTCCGGCCAGCTCGAAGGCGCAAAGGGTGAGCAGGCGCAATTCTCCGCCGACGTGAAATTGGAATCGCCGTTCGACACGGCGGGCTTTTTTCAGGAGCTAGGCCCGTATTTTAATTTCAAAGCGAGCACGGCTGACGAGGCGGACGCCAACTCGATGAACTTCGGTCTCAAGCTGCGTCACGCCTTCGCGTTTAAGATTAGAACCGTCCCCGGCACAACCCAGTTAGCGGCCAAACAACCGTTCCTCTCAGGCATCGTCTGGGAACTAACCCCGGGTTTCGAGTCGGACAGGCGCTTGGATAATGTCAACGTGATGGTGGGAAACAAATTCGTGTTTGTGCCGCGAGTGCTGGGCAACAGCAATCGAATTTATTTCCAGCCTTTCGTGGGTTTTGAGACCGGGCGAAACTTGAAGAGTCCCGTGGAGGAAGCGGAGGATCGCGCCATCGCGCGGGGCACGCTCGGCGGAAGTCTGTATCTGAACCTCATGCCGAAGGCCGATAAACCGCTCTCATTTCAGGTGGACTATATCAGGCGTTTCCTGCTGCGCCGTGAGGTTCGTTTTACAGAGAATGATGAAGGGGAATTGGTCGCGCTTGATATTGGGAGAGGCCCGCGCGATTACTTGAAGCTCACGCTCGAATACGACTTTTCGGACTTCTTTGGGGCGGCGCTTAATTATGAGTATGGCCGCCTGCCTCCGAATTTTGAGTTGGTGAACCATAAATACGGCTTTGGCCTTATCTATAAGTTCAAAACGAAATTCAAACCGTGAGACGTGTTTGAATGGGAGGCAATGTTGCGGCCTCCTGCTTAAACCTTTGAAGCCGGTTCGACCTCTACGCAGAGTGAGGGAGTAATGCCGGAGAGAAGCAAAATAATTCTGAGACAAGAAAGGTACAAACGAGATGGATAACCAAGATCGATGGTGTTTCACATGGATTCCTAGCGATCAAGGCGTGGAGGGAGCAAACCGCGCCGGATTACTGAAGAGAGCAAAGTGGGAGGCAAATTCCATTATCACGGCCTCTTTCCTAGACGGCGATCCGGGTGTTCAGCAAAGGGTCAAGAAGGCGGCGCAGCAGTGGACAGCGCCGGGGCGGGCCAACCTCCGCATCGTCTTTCAGAATGACCCTGACAGCCTGATCCGAATCTCATTCAGGTACAGAGGGTCTTGGTCGGTGCTGGGCACGGAGTGCCGGAATATAACAGACAAATCGCAGCCGACCATGAACTATGGCTGGCTGACACCGGGGTCTACGGACCAGGAGGTTCAACAGGTCGTGCTTCATGAATTCGGACACGCGCTCGGCCTCATTCACGAGCATCAGAGTCCTGCGGGCGGCATCAAGTGGAATCGCAACAAGGTTATCAGTGACCTCTCAGGGCCGCCGAATAATTGGGATTTGGCAACAATCGAGCACAACATGTTCAGGCCCATTGCCAAGAACGAGTCTAATTACACGAGCCTTGACCCACAATCCATAATGATGTATCCGTTGCCTGCGAACTGGACGATGGATGGCTTTTCGGTTGGGCTTAACACTGACTTATCAGAGACGGATAAGACATTTATCCACCAGCAATATCCTTGATGAAGGACGGCTAAGGTCGCAGTTCTTTCAAGGTCGCGCTCAGTGGCCGTTGCCTCACTTCCGGGACGCCGCGCCTTTCCGCCGTCCCGGTGAGTGAGCGCGTGCGCGGCGGCTTCCCGGATATTGCATCTGCCGGAACGGAACAGACGTATATGGCTCAGAACGATAAAGATTATGCCATCATCGTCGGGATTCAGAGTTATCCTGATTTCGACACGGATGGCGCCCTCGAAGGCCCAGAAAACGATGCGCTTGCGTTCCGCGACTGGGTTATCTCGCCAACCGGCGGCAATGTGCCGGATGATAAAGAGCATGTCACCCTGATTATCAGTGCTGACTATAAACCGCCTGCCGCGACGCCGGACGATGCCAGACCGATGATTATGGACGTGCAGGGTGCGTTCGAGAGACTACAGAATAAGGCCGAAGAGAACGCCAACAATGATCAGGGATTGCAAGTCGGCAGACGGCTCTACATCTACATGGCGGGTCACGGGTTCGCTCCGCGCGAGGATCAAACAGCCCTGCTGATGGCGAATGCCAAACGCAACCGGACAGGGGCTGTCTATCACATCCTTGGACAGTACACGGCGGACTGGTTCTTCAAGGCCAAGTATTTCGAGGAGGTCATCCTCCTGATGGATTGCTGTCGCGAGCTTTACCCCGTCATGGGACTTAACATGTCGTTCAATCCATCGCTCGCGCCGGGGGCCGTCGATAAGGTGAAACGCTTTTACGGGTACGCCACGAAGTGGTCGCGCCTCTCGCGCGAGAAAAACATTGATGGAGTCAGGCGCGGGATATTCACGGCCACACTGATGAAAGCACTGGAAGGAGGGGCTGTAGACCCCGACACCGGCGAACTCACGGCGCAATCGCTGAGCGATTATCTCTATACCAATATGGAGTCATTACTTGACGAGGCGGAGAAAAAACGGAACGATATACAAAAAGAGCCGGAGATTGATTACTATCCCAAGAAGGGGAAGGGATTTGTACTCATGACTGTGACGCCCCCGACCTTTCGCGTCACAATCCGCGTGCCTCCTGCGGCGGTGGGAAAAACTGCGCAAATTCTGGACGGGATAAACTTAGCGCCGGTCGAAACCGCCAACGCCGTCACAGACCCTTGGGTGGTGGACTTGAAGCGCGGAAAGTATTTAGCCCTCGTTCTTGACGCAGGCTTGAAGAAGGTGATCGAAGTCGGCGGCACAGGAGATGTCAATGAAAGCCTCTGAGCAAAAAAAACTGAATCTGGAGGTGAAGACTGCTGACGAGTCGGCAGAAGTTTTTATCATCGACGGGCGATTCAATCTGGTCGCTCGTGGGCGCGGATTACGCAACACCTTTAACCTGACTCCCGGCATCTACACGGTCAAAGTGCGCGCGGGTTTTGAAAGCCGCGAGCAGCATGCTGTCTTACTCAATAAAACTGAGGAAGTTGACTTTGAGCGCATCCACTTTCCTTCGCCCGCACCGCTCGTGGATACGGGAAAAACGCACGAGTACCATATCGCTGCCGCCGTCAGTGAAAGCCGACGAGTTCGCGTCCAAAACGGTTCGGGAAGTTCTATCTTTGTTTTTGTCAGAGACTGGACATCACAGGAAAGGTCTGAGGCCGGAAGCGAGCCTAACAGACAACCACAAAGAGGCTTGAAACTCACGGATGCGCGGGGCAAGGTGATCGTAGACCTCGATAAGAAATCTTATCTCAATAAAAATAATGACCCTTGGGCTGCCTGCAATGTGCAGGTGAATCCGGGCATCTATCGACTCGCTTTGGAACTGGCTTCCGGCGACTTGATAGAGCAGACCGTAGTTGCTTCAAGGCAATGGCAGACGCAGGTGTTTCTGCTGCAAAGAGATTACGGAGCGGATTCTTCCGACCGCCGCGCCGACCTGCTCGGCGCGTCCATCTTGCTCTCGAAAAATGGTTTCAATCCTAACGACCCGCGCAATCGGCTCATCGAAGCAGCAAGATTGGGACTCGTCAATACGCGGCAAGTCTTGCCGGAGCAGGTGGTGAATAGCATGTTAACGGAGAAGTTTGATAATCCCATGTTAGGGATTTTCGGAGCACACCTGCTGCTGCTCGGCAAAAGCATCAAGCCTAATCTGCTGCACAAGGTTGTCGTTAACTTGAGAAAGCTGCTCGGCGAGAACCAGCATCCGGATGTTGAGGCGCTCGCCCTCCGGCTTGGCATCAACAAGACATCCTACATCTTCGAGCACCCGCCGATGCTTCGGAGAA
>JACMLC010000583.1 GCA_014379795.1 Pyrinomonadaceae bacterium | reverse complement strand
TGAGCGCGGCATAGACGGGAGCGAAGCGGCGATTGTGCCCCACCTGAAAAACAAGTTGGCTCTCATTTGCAGCCTCAAGCACAGAGCGCGCGTCCGCGAGATTTGTCGCCATCGGCTTTTCACAAAAAACGTGTCGCCCCGCAACGGCGGCGGCAATCGCCAACTCCGTGTGTTTCGTGTTCGGAGTCGTGATATAGACGGCATCGCAATCTCTAATAACCTCTTCCGCGCTCACCGCGACGCTCGCGCCTGCGGAGCGTGCGAGACGCGAAGCCCTGTCAGCATCTATGTCATAAACAGACGCGACACTGACCCGCTCGTCGCGCGCCAGCACAGAGGCATGCACGCCGCCGATGTATCCGGCTCCGATGATTCCGACTTTTAAAGGATTCATATCTTGTCGCCTAGGACTTCAAGAGTTGCGAGGCGCGCGTCGCTCGCGAGTTGGGAGGGGTCGCGCTCCCAGTATTCAGGCCGGAAGATTTCGACGCTGGCCGCGCGATTATATCCGATGCGCCGCAGCGCGCAGACAATTTCTTTGAGCGGCAGGATGCCGTGTCCCGGCAGGAGGCGATGCTTGTCTTCAAGCTCTGCGCGCGGGCGATCTTCCGCGTCGTTGATGTGAAAGATAAAGAGCCGACGGGCATCGAGCGCGTCAATGGATTCAATGGTCGAGCCGCCCGCGTAAAAATGAAAGCTGTCCAGCACGAGTCCCACGTTCGGGCGCGCGACATGGCCGACAATCTCATCTGCGAGCGCAAGCGTTTGCACGCTGCAATTCGTCTGCCCCAGAAACTCGAACGCGAGGCCGACATCGTATCGCAACGCGATCTCTCCTAATTCCTGAAGCACTCGCACGGATTCTGCGATCACCTCAGCGCGGCTCGTCCCATCCGGCAAGGGACTCGGCACGACGACGATGTACGGGCATTTTATCTTGGCAGCGATGCTGCATAATTCCTCGCACTCTTGCAAAAGCTTTTGATGAGAGTCCGCGTCTCTGAATGTGATGCGCTCTATGGAATTGATGCTGTACGGCTCTAAGCTATGTTCTGTGAGCAGGCCGCTCAAGTTTTCCAGCGAATCGGTCTTTAAAAATCTTCTTAACTTCGCAAGCCAGATTTCGAGGGCATCAAAGCCCGCCGCGCTGGCCGCGCGAATGTCCGTCTCAAGGTCTGCCTTCATGGTGGTCGCGCCGTTGAGTGCTAATTTCATCCTTGCTCCTTCCAAGTTTTGCGCCGGGATGTTATATCAGTATTATTCTGCTGTGCGAACTTAAAATTTTGAAAGAACCCAAAAGTAGATGAAACGAAACTTACCTTTACTGATTATCGGAACGGTGCTGCTGGCCGCGCTCATCGGCGGCGGCATTCTTTATAACAGGTCAAAGCCTGCGCCGACGGCGGACGCCCAGAAGCCGCAGGCAGCCAACAGCGCGCCGGGAGCGGATCCGCCGCGCCTCAGAGGCAACGCCAACGCGCCTGTCATGCTTGAAGAGTTCGGCGATTTCCAGTGCCCGCCCTGCGGCCTGCTGCACCCGGAATTGAAAGAGATCGAGAAGCAGTACGGCGATAAGCTGGTCGTCAGCTTCCGGCAGTTTCCGCTCGCGCAGTTACACAAGCATGCTTACGATGCCGCGCGTGCGGCAGAGGCGGCGGGCTTGCAGGGCAAGTTCTGGGAGATGCACGACATGCTCTATGAGAAACAGAAGGAGTGGGAGTTTGCGGTGGACGGGCGCACAGTGTTCACGGATTATGCGCGCACGCTCGGGCTTGATGTAGAACGCTTCTCGCGCGACATAGGCGGAGACGTTGCCACCGGGCGCGTCACATTGGACATGCGGCGCGGCAAATCAATGGGCGTCATGGGCACGCCGACAGTCTTTATCAACGGCAAGCTGGTGGGCGAGAAGGATATGACGCGCGCCGGTCTCACGATGTTGATTGACGCCGCGCTTAAAGCGAAGGGACAGTGAGCGCGCCTGAAACCAATGCTGGAGTAAAAGAAGCTATGCCGCCCGTTCTTCCTGCGCGCGGCGGGCGCAGGCGTTTGTATCTCTTGACCGCGCTGCTTTCACTCGTCGGCTTGGGAGATTCGATTTATCTGACGGTCAAACACCTGACAGGCCAGAGCGTGCGCTGCACTATCTCAACCGGCTGCGATGCGGTGCTGGCGAGCGCGTATGCGAGCGTCGGCGGTTTCCCGCTCGCGGCCTTCGGCGCGCTGGCCTATTTCGCGGTCTTTAGCCTTGCGACGCTCGCCCTCTTCGGCTACAGAGGGGCGCGCATGCTCCTCCTCATCATCGTCGGGCTGATGACGCTGATGACTTTAAGACTCTTGTACCTGCAAGCATTCGTGCTGCAAGCCTACTGCGAGTTCTGCTTGCTCTCCGCCCTCATCACGCTTTCGCTCGCGGGTCTCATGCTGTTCTCTTTTTTGCCACAGAGACACAGAGACTCGGAGGAAAGATAGGCGGGGAAGAAGGCTAATAGCATTACTGCCAACTACACACTGCCAATCGCTAACTTTTTCTTCTCCGTGTCTCTGTGGCTAATCCGAACGCTTATCACTTTTGCACGGCAGATAAGAGAAGTTCCCTGACGGGCTTAGTTGGCTGCTCTTATTTCTACTTTTTGGGGACGACCGAATCCTTCATGGTTTTTCCCAAGCGAAACTTGAGAGTCGTCTTAGCCGGAATCTTAATCGTCTCGCCCGTTGCCGGATTGCGCCCCTCGCGTGCTTTACGCTCGGAGAGCACGAGCTTGCCGAAACCGGGGAGCACAAATTCGCCGCTCTCCTGCACTTCGCTGCTCGCCAGATTTCCCAACTCCTCGAAAAGCTCTTTGGCTTGG